>JAADEO010000161.1 GCA_013153415.1 Deltaproteobacteria bacterium | reverse complement strand
CAGTTAGCGGGAATTGCCGCCAGGGTGGTGGCCAGCAGAAGCCAGTATTCGGCATAGGTCGCAGCCTTGAAGTAGTATTCCCGGGGTTGTTTGCGCTTGTTCTCCTTCTCCTTGGCATTGGCGATCATGAAGATGAGAGCTGCGAAAGCGATGCCCATGGTTTTGAAGACTCCGAACCGGGCGACCTCCTCCCGGCCCAGCCACCACTGGAAAATCTCCTGGCCAGAGGATAGCCCGGCCGCCGCTGCGCACCAGTCGGCGCAGGTATGGGGCAGGTACCACCAGGCTGCTGCTGTCAGCGCACTGATTGCTGCCAGCAGTGCGATGAGAGCATGCAGGATTCTGATGTTCAGAAACCGGCCGCTGAAATGGTAGAGCAGGTATAGAATGAAGGCCGCGCCGGCGCTGAGGCCCAAGACCTGGAAACTGGCAGAATGTTGCAGAGCGGACAGATGGGGAATAAAGGTCGCGGCTCCTCCGAAGACCGCGAACAGAATGATCCAGGGCAGAACGGCGCCGGTCAGCTTGCAGCTTAAAACCGGATAGTCGGCCTTGCTGCCGGTATCTTTTTTGAATTCGGCGAAAAAGGCCATCAGGCAGCTGCCCATGATCAGCCCCAGGGTTGCCAGGAAAGCGATTTCACCGGCCTGTTGAACTATTGGTAAAGCTAGGTATTTATTAATGAAATCCATTGTTATCCAGATCCTTTTCGCAAAAGATAAGAGGTGCTTGTTTCAAGATTCCGCCCTGCATAAAGGAAAGTATCAAATATTGCAACCGCAAATTTGCTGGAAAGCGAAGAGGGAGTTATGAACGCAAATCCATTGCGGTTTGGCGGCCATAGGTCCGAAAACGGGCCTTGGCTTCCTGCATCTGGTCTGCGGAAAGCAGAATCGGCTCTCCCAGGCTGCGGGCCCGGTAATAGAGTTCGGCGACTTCTTCGATATAAAGAGCGGTGTTGTAGCTATCATCCAGACTTTTGCCTACGGTAATCAGGCCGTGATTGGCCATCAGGATGCAGTTATCGTTTTTCAGGGCCACGGCTGTGACCCGGGCCAGTTCCGGGGTGCCGAAGGTGGCGTAGGGGGCAACGCGGACCTGGTCGGCGCCGCTGATGCCGATCAGATAGTGACAGGCCGGAATCGGCTGGTTGAGCACTGCGAAGGTGGTCGCGAAACGGGAATGGGTATGGACGACAGCATTGATCTCCGGGCGATTCCTGTAGAGCTCCAGATGAAGATGCCATTCACTCGAAGGAGCTTTACCGGCCAGGTGGCGGCCGCTGAAATCGAGTACCGATATATCGTCGGCTTCAAGCTGGTCGTAAGGTATGCCTGAAGGTGAGATGAAGATCTTCTTCTCCAGGCGCAGGGCCAGACTCAGGTTGCCTCCGGTGCCGGTCGTCAGGTGATCGGCAACCATTCTGAGGCCAAAGTCAACAATCTTCTGCCGCTCTTTGAGATTGATTTTCATGTCGGCTCCGCCAACATCATCCGACGGATGTTTTCCGGCATGGTGATGCTTTTGTGAGCTTTCGTGTCGAAGACCAGGAAAGTGACTTCGGCATCGCATACCACTTCGTCGTTGCTTTTACGCCGGATACGCTGTTCGAGAACCCCGATTTTATTGTTCCTGATCTCTTTGAGTCCGGATTCGATCACCAGGATTTCACCGGCGAAAGCCTCCCGGCGAAAATTGACGTTGAGGTTGACGACAACGAAACCGAGACCTTCCCTGAGCATCTGCCAGAGATCAATGCCCCGTTTCTCAAGTTCGTCGCAACGCCCCCATTCGAGGTATTCGACATATTTCGCATTGTTGACGTGTCCCATGACATCAAGATGAGTAGTGCGGACGGTTATTTCGAGCATCTGATCAGACTCCGTTATTTAGTTTGTTCTGGATCCTGCAACCAGAGATTGGGAAAGGTTTGTTTGCACACCAGGTGCGGGGATTATCCCCGCACCTGGTCAGGCCTTGCGGCCCGCGAATAAGTGTTCATGTCAGAACATTATTATTGATTATCTTGTTATGCAAAATGCCTGCAAAGCACTAAAAAGTGTTCGCGTCTAGTAATGGAAGGTGGTGAACTTGTCAACTTCGAGTGTTACGCTTTTTCGGTGTTATGCATCGAACTTGTCATTGTTCAACAATTGTGCAAACTCCGATTTTATCACGTATACTTCAGAAACTGGTCGATTTCACTGTTTACGAGGCTTAGAATTGTCGTATCGGAATCGAGCGGCAGTTTCCAGAGACCGGCGCCGAACTTGAGTAAACGGGAGAGTGAAAGGGGGATGGCAAGGCAATGACTCGGGCACTGAGAGTCGGATGATGCTGCTAGGTCGGCTCCCAGATCTTTCAGTTTCGCGATTATGTTTTGGCGGAATCCGCTATAGAGTGTCAGCCGTTCTCGCAGAAAGTCCGGATCTCGACGGGTGGCGATTTCGACTGCTAAATACCCGTCAAGACGAAAATCCAGATCTCTCCAGAGAAAACCGTAAGCGTTCGTGAAATCGTTACGGTTCAATCCTGCCGGATGCTTTCCGGCGATCAGGCCGACCATCTTTTCTTCCCAGGCCAATAGCTGCATCAAAGGGTTGCTGCGGCTCGAATAGGTAAAGGAATTCATGCCCCGGCAGAGGTTGAGGCAAAATTCCTTTTCGTTTTCCTGCAAGCCGCTAAAAACTTGGGCCTCGCGGCAGAGAGCGTTGGCGCATTTGAACTGGTAACCGGTCAGGTGGCGAAGATCGCGGCCGTGGTTCTGCAGCGGATGGAGCAGGCATCCGGCCTGTTTTTCCTGGTCATCGAGAAAACCCAGGCCCCAGCAGCTATCGCCGGGGATTTCGCGGGGAGATGCGAGATTCTGTTCCAGCTCGCGCCGATTGCGGCGTAGGGCCGCCCGGCGAGTGGCGATGTCGTCGAGGGGGTCGGCTTCGGGATCGCGGATCGGGGGGCAGCAGAAGAAGCAGCTCTTTTCCCGGTCGGGAAAACAGAGTGAAGCCAAGTTAAGCATTGGAGGAGAGAAAAGCCCCGGGGGCCGCCTTTTTTATCGGGCGGCCCCCAAGAAAGAGAGGATTTATTTACTGTACATGATGGCCAAGATCAGAGCTGGCTCATCGGTGTTGGTGACGACGATGTGCGGGGCGGTCGATTTGAGATAAAGGGCGTCGCCGAGCGAGAGGATTTCGACCTGGTCCTCGATGACGATCTTGACCTCGCCGTCGATTACGTAGATCAGCTCTTCACCATCGTGGACCGAAGGCGCCACATCCTTCTTTTCCGGGTTGAGCTTGACGATAAAGGGGTCCATGTGGCGGTCCTTGAGGTCGGCGGCCAGGGGGATGTAGCTGTGGTAGCTGGCCCGGCCGGTCGGCAGTGGTGCCGATTTGTGGTCGCAGACCCGCAGGACGCTGTAATTTTTCTGTTCTTCCTGCTGGGAAAATATCGAGCTCATGACTGTGTTCAGAGCCCGCGAGAGCCGGATCATGGTGCCCAGCGGCGGCGTGATTTTCTCTTGCTCGATATTCTCCAGCATGGTGATGTCGAAACCGGTTTTGCGGGCCAGTTCCTCCAGGCTCAAACCCTGGGTTTCCCGCAGGTGCTTGATCTTTTCACCGACATGGATGGGTTCGGTCTGTTCCTGGGGCTTATCCATGTGTTCGGCCAGGTCGGTCAGGTACTTTTCATAATACTCGTTCAGTTTTTCGATCTTGATCATAACCGTTCACTCCCGGGGTTCAGGTTCTTGCTCTTCTCGCTTAAATCTGCCAGCTTACGTTAAATGGTAATTATCACAGCTTAGCTATCATATAATTTTTACAGTGTAAAGGGCAAGGATTAAATTGTTGTTTTGAAAATGGACGGCTGGAAACAAAAAATTTCCAGCAACGGCTGTGCTTGGATACGATGCGGATGGTTGTGAACCTTGAAAAACCATAAAAAGATTAATGTTTTTGCCGGTCGTCTTTTTATGTCGGTTTTCAATGGCCTCGCGGGAGGTCGGCGAAGAGCCTGGAGGTGGTGATAAAAATCTTGACAAACCGGTTGTGGTCGGTTAGCAGACATCGGCGGTTATCTCGTATTTACAAGTTGTTTGCCGGAGGAGCTACTTTTTTTTGCAGGTTGATGACGGTTTCTGGCGCCTGCGTCTTTACAAGGCGGTGGTTGCTGATCTCAATGAGTTCTTCGCTGCTTTTCTGAGTGATTACTGTTGCAACTGTCCTCAGGTCATCGCCCGGTTGCCCGAAGCGGCGGGCGAGAGCTTCGAACTGGTCGCAGGCGTCTATCCCGGCTGCTGTCATCGTGGGGCGGGCGATATCTTTCGCCTTGAAGGGGTGGGCGTTGAGCGCTCGCATCTGGCCCCGGAGCTGGTTGCGGCCCTGCAGCAGGAGAGGGCTCAGCTTTTACGGCGGGACAATCGAGTGGTGCGGGGCGGTGCCTACACGATCAGGCGTTTGGCGGATCAAACCACGGTACGGGGAGCTCACTGCCGTTATTTCGGCCCGCAGGGCTGTACTCTGGGGGTTTTGAAAGGGCCACTTTGCATCAATTTCATCTGTCCGCCGATCCGTGACGATCTGCTTGCGATCTGTAATGATGATCCGGACTTGGTCGGTCCGGAAGAGGATTTTCTTTTCATCTACCGGACCCTGGCGGTGATCAGTTATGAAGATCCTTTTCGGGCTGAGGCCGAAGTCGATCTTTTCCGGCAGCGGCTGCTGGGTGTGAAAGAGCTTTGCCGGAGTTTTGCAGAAAGCAGTAAATGTAAGTCATTGTTTGATTATTTCAACTCCACACAGGAGCAATGAAGATCATGCTGGAGCAGATCCTGGCCTCACTGGACGAGTCGGAAAGGGAGGCTATCGATGAGGAGGAACTTCAGGTTCTGGAAAGGGTGGAGAGCGAGCTCGTCACCTTCCCATCCGAGCCTTCCCACCTGTTACCCATTCTGCAGCACATCCAGGCCCGGCACGGTTACCTGCCGAAACTCGCTTTACGTTTGGTGGCCGATTATGTCGGGGTGGCGATCGGCAAGGTTTACGGTATCGCCACCTTCTACAATCAGTTTCGTTTCAATCCTCCGGGCCGCAACCCGATCAAGGTCTGCCTGGGTACCGCCTGCCATGTCAAGGGCGGGGACATAATTCTCGAGAATTTTGAACGCCGCCTGGGAATCCGGGAAGGCGAGACCACGGCCGACCGCGAATACAGCCTCGAGCGAGTCGCCTGTATCGGTTGTTGTGCCCTGGCTCCGGCCGTGGTTGTCGGGGACAAGGTCGAGGCCTATGTCACTCCGAGCAAAGTGGAAGGCATCATTACCGAAATAGAGGTGCGCAAAGAGATGGCGGCGCGGGAGCAGAAGAAAAATGAAACAGCCAACGGGTAGTCCTGTAGAACGTCTGGCGGTGTTAGGCGCTGCTGCCGGAGAGGCGGTTGAGCGGTTGCGCCAGTCTCCGGTGCCGGTGATCGAGGTCGGTTGCGCCACCTGCGGTCGGGCCGCCGGGGCTCTGGAGACCATCGCCGGTTTCGAAGAGGCGCTGGCTGCGAACGGGGTCGAGGCTGAAATCCGGCGGGTCGGCTGCCTTGGGCATTGTTATGCCGAACCCCTGGTGACCATCCGCTATCCCGGGTTCCCGCCGCTGCTCTATCAGAAGATCGGCCCCGGCGAGGCCGGTATTCTGGTGCGCTCCTTCCTCAAAGATGGCAGTGACCCCTGCTACGAATACCTGATCGGAGCGCTCGAGCCGGATGAAAATTTCCCCACCCTGATGGACTATCCCCGTTATCTTTTCGAAAAAAGAGTGGTCATGGAGCAGTGCGGCCTGATCGATCCGGAAGATATCGACCATTATCTCGCTGCCGGCGGTTACCGGGCCCTGGCCGAAGGTTTGGAGAAGGGTGGCGAATGGGTGCTGGAAGAGGTCAAGGCCGCCAATCTCCGGGGCCGGGGTGGAGCCGGTTTCCCGGCCGGCCGGAAGTGGGAGATCGCCCGTTCCGTGGATAAGACCAGAGTGATCATCTGCAACGGTGACGAGGGCGATCCCGGGGCCTATATGGACCGGACGCTGCTGGAGAGCAATCCTCACCAGGTTCTCGAAGGCCTGATCCTGGCGGCTCTGGCGATCGGTGCCGGGCGCGCCCTGTTCTATATCCGGGCCGAATATCCCCTGGCGGTCGAGATCATGGAGAAGGCGATCGCTGCAGCCCGGGAACGCAATCTGCTCGGAGAAGATATTCTCGGCAGTGGTTTTACGCTCGAAGTCGGGGTTTTCAAGGGGTCCGGAGCCTTTGTTTGCGGTGAGGAGACCGCTCTGATCAGTTCGCTTTCCGGTCACCGCGGCATGCCGCGGCCGCGGCCGCCATACCCCGCGGTGGCGGGGCTTGACGGTCTGCCGACGATCATCAACAATGTCAAGACCCTTTCCACCGTGCCGGCGATAATCCGTAACGGGCATCAGTGGTTTCATGAAATCGGCACGGAAAACAGTCCCGGCACGGCGATCTTTTCGGTGGTCGGCGAGGTCGAGTATCCCGGTCTGGTCGAGGTGCCGATGGGGGTGACGCTCGCCCACTTGGTCAACGATATCTGTGGTGGCGTCAAGGATGGCAAAGCCTTGAAGGCGGTCCAGATCGGAGGGCCGTCCGGCGGTTGTCTGCCGGTATCCCTGCTCGATACCGAGATCGATTTCGATTCCCTGAAAAAAGTTGGGGCGATGATGGGTTCCGGCGGACTCGTGATCATGAATGAAGATACCTGCATGGTCGAGGTGGCCCGCTATTTCACCGATTTCACACAAGGGGAGTCGTGCGGCAAATGCACTTTCTGCCGCATCGGCACTCACCATCTGCGCGAGATCCTGAAATCGATCACTATCGGTGAAGGCCGGATCGAGGAGCTCGAGGACCTCGAGGAGATCAGCACCTCAGTGATCAAAGGCTCGCTCTGCAGTCTCGGCAAGACCGCGCCCAACCCGGTCCTGACCACCCTGCGTTTTTTTCGTGATGAATACCTGGCCCATATCGAGGAGAAACGCTGTCCCGCCCGGATGTGCCGGAACCTGACCGCTTTTTATATCGATCTCGAGGCCTGCGCCCGGGGTTGCGACGCCTGCGTTGCCTGTTGCCCGACCGAGGCGATTTTTACAACCAGCAATCGGAAAAAGGCGATCGACCAGGAAAAATGTGTCAAATGCGGTGAATGCGTTTACGCCTGCCCGCCCGAATACGACGCCGTGCGCCGGGTCTCGCCGCCGGAATTGATACCGGACCAGGGGGTTCAGCCTCTGGACTCCGGTGCTGGGAGTGAGAAGGAGCAATGAGCGAAAAAATCGTAACTATCACTGTCGACGGCAAAAAGATCACGGCTCCGGAAGGGGCCTGGCTGTTGCCGGTCTGCCTGGAACATGATATCTATATTCCCAGTCTCTGCTGGCTCAAGGAGATGGATGATCCCCCGGCCTCCTGCCGTCTTTGCCTGGTCGAGATCGAGGGGCTGCCCGAGCCGGTGGCCTCCTGCCGCTGCCCGGTCCGGGAGGGAATGGTGGTGCGGACCAATTCCGACGAGATCCTCAAGTTGCGCCAGGTTGCGTTCCGGCTTCTGGTTTCGACCAACGACGGCCATTGCAACACCTGCATCGCCAACCGCAGCTGCGAACTGCAGCAGATTGCCAAGTTCTTGCATCAACCCCTGCGGACCAAGCGCCTGCGCCATATCGATCGCGACTATCCCGAGATCATCGATGATCATCCGGTACTCATGTATGAACCCAAAAAATGCGTACTTTGCGGGCGTTGCGTTTACGTTTGTAGTCAGAATGAAAGGGGTTACAAGCTCGATTTCGCCAAGCGCGGCATGGATACCATCATCTCCTTTTACGGCAGTGATATCGATCCGGCCGCCAAAGAGTGCGCCGACTGTCTGGCCTGTACCGAGATCTGCCCGGTCGGAGCTCTGAGCAGCAAGGAGAAATGGCGGCGCTTTATTGCCGAGGTCAGGTTGAAACAGGAGCAGAAAAAGCAAAAACCATCCTGATTTAAGCGGCTGGCCGGAATTTTTATTTAGGGAACCAGGTGATGAATCCGCTCGCCTATAAAACCACCGGACTGGCTCTTAAATTCCTCACCGCCCTGGCCCGGGCCCGGGTCACCCTGCATGATCAGGAGATGGTACCGCGAGAGGGCGGCACCATCTTCGTCGTCAATCATTTTACCCGTTTTGAAACCCTCCTCCTGCCCTATTATCTTTCCCGGATTCTCGAACGGCCGGTCTGGTCGCTGGCCGCGGCCGAGCTTTTCAGTGGTCTCCTCGGACGTTATCTGGACCTGGTCGGAGCGGTTTCGGTCGGCGATCCCGAGCGCGACCAACTGGTGATCAGAACCCTGGTCGCCGAAAGTACTCCCTGGATCATTTTCCCTGAAGGCCGGATGGTCAAGAACCGTAAGGTGGTCAAGGGAAAAGACTTCCTGATCACCACCGAAAGCGGGCCGCTGCCACCTCACACCGGGGCCGCGGCCCTGGCTCTGCGGGCCGAGATCCTGCGCCGGCGACTGACCTGCGCCGGTCTCGATGATCGGGCCCGGGCCGAGCTCCTGGCCCAGTTCGGATTGACGGGTTCCGAAAAGATTGCCGCAAAGATCAATATCGTGCCGGTCAACATCTCCTATTACCCCCTCGATTTTACCGATACGCTGTTGGGACGGATGTTTCCCCTGCTCGAGGAGAAACTCTCGCCCCGGGCGGCCGAGGAGCTGGTGGTCGAGGGTTCCATGCTGCTTTCGGGGGTCGATATCGACATCCGTTTCGGCCGCCCCCTGCCCCTGGCTTCCCGGCTCGAAGCCTTTTACGGCAGCCGGATTCCCGATTTCAATCCGACTCCGCGCAATCGCGGTTTCCTGCGTCAGCTGACTCGCGAGTTCATGTCCGCGATCTATAGCCTGACCACCGTCAACCTCGACCATCTTCTGGCCACGCTGCTTTATAAAACCGGGGGCCGGGTTTTTGCCGAAGAGAGCCTGCGGCGCCGGGTTTTTCTCGCCGCCAGCGGTGACTGGACAGCGGTCAAGGCCCTGCCGCACCGGGGCCTGAGCCAAGGTTCGCAGGTCGATCTGCTTCTGGCCGTTCCCGGCGACCGGGTCGACCGGCTGCTGCAACTGGCCCGGGAGAAGAATTTATTGGTCAAGGTCGGCAATGGGGGAGAAGAGGGGGCTCACCCCCGGAAATGGCGATTTCTCGGTCGTCTGGATCAGTGTCAGGGCCTGAGCTTTCATACCGTCAGGCTTGAAAATCCTTTGCTCGTGATGGCCAATACCATTGAGCCTCTGCGTCTTTTGCAGAGACGTCTGCGATGGCTCTCCTGGTCTCCGGATTGGTGGCTGCGTCGCCGGGTGGAAAAGAGGCTTGAAGGCTTTATTGAGGAAAACTATGCCAAGGCCCGCCATGCCTGGAAAGATGCTCCGGATCTCTGCCCTCTTGCCAGCGGTGCACCCTATCTGTTAAAACGCAGGTCGGAAACCGGAATCGTGCTGTTGCACGACTGGCTGGCGGCCCCGGGCGGCCTCAGGACCCTGGCCGATTTTTTTGCAGACCGGGGATACCGGGTGATCGTTCCCGTACTGCCCGGTCATGGCACGGTGGCGGCTGATTTGGAAAAAAGGGATTACGAGCAGTGGCTCGAGGCGGTAGATGAGGCTCTGGCCTGGGTCCTGAGCGGTTCCCGTAAAGCGGTGATCGGCGGAGTTGGCCGCAGTGCCGCTCTGGCCCTGCTGGCTGCGGCCCGGCGGCCTCAGGTAGCCGCTCTCCTGGCCCTTTTCCCGGTATTCGGCGTCGACTATTGGGGTCGGCCCGGCTGCCCGGCCGACGGTGAAGGATTTTGTTACGAAGATGTCCCTGCTGCTTCCCGCCGCCAGGCCCGGAAAATGCTGGTGGCTGCGGCCCGCCAGCTGAATACGGTCCGGGTTCCTTTCCTGATGCTGCAGGGGCGTGATATCGGTCGCAGTCGGCTTAACCGCGGGGAGCGGTATTTCGAAAAACTGGGTTCGGAGCAAAAGGAGTTGCTCGAATTGACAAGTTCTGAGCTTGCCGCCCTGACCTCCGGTCCCGGGGCCGCAGCCTTGGCCGATTTCATCCGCCGCAGCACCGGGGGGGTAAAATCATTGCCGTACCGTTGGAAAAGCCGTTGACGAGGCGCGGTTTTTTGCTCGCCGGAGAGTGGGGGTGACTTTTAGACAGTCGCTATAGGGGATAGATCTTGCAATTTGGACGGGTCTTCCCGGCCCGTAAATAAATAAGCACTCTTAATCAGAGAACATTTTCTTGTTTTCAAGCCAGAAAATGACCTGTAAGAGATGATGAACTCGTAACAAATCGGATTTTCGCAAAAAACGGGATGGCAAAGTAAAAAGCTCCAGATGCTAGGCGCCAAAAAGCTGA
>JAADEO010000010.1 GCA_013153415.1 Deltaproteobacteria bacterium | reverse complement strand
ACCAGCTCAGCCGGCCCGGTCTGAATACTCTCTATGTCTCGGGCGAAGAATCCCCGAGCCAGAGCCGTTTGCGCAGCACGCGGATGGGAATCGACAACCCCCACCTCTATTTTCTCGCCGCCGCCGATATCGAAAAGATCATCGGCCACTTTCGCGAACTCAAGCCCGGAGCCCTGGTCATCGATTCGATCCAGACCTGCCACAGTCCGGAAATCAAATCTCCGCCGGGCTCGGTCAGCCAGATCCGCCAGACCGCGGCCCACCTCGTCAAACTGGCCAAAGCGACCCAGGTACCGATTTTCATCATCGGCCATGTCACCAAGGGCGGTGCCATCGCCGGGCCCAAGTTGCTCGAACACATGGTCGATACGGTGCTCTATTTCGAATCCGACACCCAGTATCCCTACCGCATCTTGAGAGCGGTCAAGAACCGCTTCGGCTCCACCAACGAGATCGGGGTTTTCGAGATGACCGGCCGCGGCCTGATCGGTGTCGACAGCCCTTCGAGCATCTTCCTCAACGAACGCCCCAACAATCTGGCCGGTTCCCTGGTCAGTGCCACGATCGAGGGTTCACGCCCGATTCTGACCGAAATCCAGGCCCTGGTCAGCAGCGCGGTTTCCGGCGGCATCCCCCGCCGCACAACGCTCGGCATCGACCGCAACCGCGCCGCCCTGATGATCGCCATCATGGAAAAACGCTTACGACTCGATTTCAGCGGCAAAGACATCTTCTTAAACATCGTCGGCGGCCTCAAAGTAATCGAGCCGGCCATCGATCTCGCCCTGATCGCCGCCATCCTCTCCAGCCACCTCGACCAGGTCATCCCAGCGACCACCGTAATCATCGGCGAAGTCGGCCTGACCGGCGAGATACGGCGGGTCAACATGCTCGAACAGCGCCTGAGCGAGGCCCTTAAATTCGGTTTCAAAAAGATCATCATTCCCCAGGGCAATCTCTCCCGGCCGTCAGCCTCAGCGAAAACCGTAATCCGCGAGATCTCCAGTCTGCAGGAGCTGCCGGCCGCGATTTTCTCGCAATAAAGAAAACAAAAATTATCTTGTTTTTTATCGACTGATTTGCTATATTGACTGACAGATCGTTTCAACTCGGCCGGGGATTTACGAAAATGTCAGTCGACACCGGCATCACCGATGCCAGGCTGAGGGGTTACAAGCTGCAATCTCAACCCAAACAGTCAAGGAGTACAAATCATGGCAAAGATTCTCATCGTCTATTTCAGCCGCACCGGCTGCACCGAAAAGATGGCCCAGTATATTGCCGAAGGCATCCGTTTCACCGGTTCCGAAGCCGAAATCAAAAAGGTCAGCACGATCAAGGACGCCGACGCCCTGGCCGGTTACGACGGCTATCTTTTCGGCTGCCCGACCTATCACCGGGACATGACCCAGAACTTCAAGACTTTCCTTTTCCTGGCCGAAAAAGCCGGTCTCGAAGGCAAGGCCGCCGGGGCTTTCGGTTCCTACACCCATTCCGGCGACGCTCCCAAGATTCTCGCCGATACCATGGAGTACGTTCTCAAGATGAAACTGGTACCACTGGGCTCCTTCAATGCTCTCGAGGGCAAACTCAAGAACGAAGATCCCGAAATTCTCAAGGCCTGCCAGCAATACGGCAAAGCCGTCGCGGAACTGGCCGGCTAGAGAAGGACGGAACGCATAACCCAATGAGTTCCAGAGAAAAAGAGATCTCCCTCCAGGTCGGGTCGCCATCCGGCCTGGAGACCCTGATCGAAAAATTCACCGCCGGGTTGCGCCATGAGGGCCTGGAGAGGGAAAACAGCGCTCCCCAAAACCGGGTCCGGGCAACCGCCGGGATGGAACTTCCCCCTCTACTGGTCGATGATTTCCGTCGCGGAATGGAAGAGGTTTCCCGCAACTGCGATTGCGGTTGCGGCGGACCCGGAGAGCAGCACCAGGCGCACGACTGTCACGCCCGGCAGAGTGGCAACGGTTGCGGAGGCTGTCACCACCATGGCTGAAACGCCCGCCGGCAAGGCCCAGGATCCCATACCGGTCAGAATCGTCCCCCGGCTCGACGATCTCATGCGTCCGGAAGATTATCATGATCCCGGGTGCAAAAAGATCCGCCTGCGGATCTCCATCGACAAGGACGGCGTGGCGATCCTTGGTGACAGCCTCTACGTTACCGAACTGGAAAAACTTTTTCAGGCCGGTTGCGGCGGTGGCGGCCAAGAACTGGAAAAAACCTTATGCGGTTAGAGACCCGGGTTCTCAGTACCTTCCTGAACGCGGTCGCCGAAGGCCGGGAAGATGACTTCGCAGCCGCCGCTCCGCCGATCATCCGACCCGACGCCGCAACCATACACCGACTGACGGCAACCCCGCCGAAAAAACTGGCCCGGGCCTGGCAGAGACTGTTCGGCAGCGCCGGCCCCGGCAATCCTGTTTACAGATGGGTCCTTTCACCTCATGTCACGGCTCTCGCCGTCGCCGCCTGCAATTTCGTCTCACTCTGCCGCCAACCTGAAAACTCGACCTCACTCAACGATTATCTCGATCACCTGCTGGAAGCCATCGCCCCGGCCACCGACCAGGAGAACTGGCTGACCTACGATCTCATTATCGAACCCTGCGCCCGGATGCAGCGGCGCCATCCGGGCGACAACGAAACCACCGGCAGACTCCTGACTTCCCTGTTTGAATTGAGCCCTTTGAGTGAACTGAAGAATCTCGACCTCCACCTGCCCCCTCCGCTTCAGAGCCTGGTCTCCGAATACCTGGTAATGCCGCCGGGCAGATTCGGCAGCCGGGAGTCCGACAGGCATGACGATCGGGGGCAGTGGTGGGTGCGCAGTGAAAAGATCTTCGGAGACCCGGAACTGGGTCGGGTGCTGCGCCAAGGCTGGCTGCAACTGCCGGAACAGAGCAACGCGGCGGTCGGGATCGGAATTTTCCTGGAAGAGATGAGACTGCGGGGGGAAAAGGAGTTCCGGCGGCCAATCCTGGAGTACTACGAGGCCTGCGACTACCTGGCCAGAAAACAGCAGGAGACGGACGGGCAGGATCCCTACCCGGAGATAACCATCATCCGCCAGTTGCTGAGCAGCCGCAACCGGACTTTGAACCACAAAGGCAACGCCCGCTTCCTCCGATACCGGGCGCTACTGGAGATAATCGCATCGGAACAGGGGATACCCGGGGATTTCCGCCACTTGAGCAGGGAGTTCTGTTTAGGACTGCTGCCTCTGGCCCGGCTGGCAACCATTATCGGGGGGCGGCGCCAGGGCCTCATGACAACAGAAGACGAGATAGAATTCTCCGACCATCCCAACTGACCGCCTCTACCGTCACTACCTCTCCAGCCCCGATCTTTCCGTCATCAGGCACCAGCACTGGCAGATAGTTGCGGCTGTGACCAATCCAGGCCCCGTCTTCCATTTCGTTCTCGAGCCGCTTTTCCAACAGGACCGATAAGCGCTTGCCCACCTGCCCATCGCAGAACAGCTTCCTTTTCTTCTCCCCCAGTTCCGTCAGCCGCCCGGCCCGGGCTTTTTTAAGCGTGCCCGGTACCCGGTCCGGCCAGGAGGCGGCAACGGTTCCAACCCGGGGAGAATAGGGAAAAACATGCAGGTATGAAAGCCCTGAGTCGGCCACCAGTTCCAGGGTTTCATGGAAAGCCGCTTCATCCTCGGCCGGGAACCCGACAATGAAATCGGCACCCAGGCGGATACTTTCTCCACCCTGAGCCAGGCGACGGAATAGACTCTCGATAGCAGCCTTCCGGTAGGGACGTCCCATGGCCGAAAGCACCCGGTCGCTGCCGGCCTGCAGGGAAAGATGCAGGTGCTCGCAGACCGGATTGTCGGGAGTCTGCAGCAGTTCAATAATCTCCGGCGTGATCTCATGGGGCTGGAGCGATCCCAGGCGGAAACGAAGCTGCGGAAAACGTTCCACCAGTTTCCGCAGCAACCCGGTCAGACTCTCTCCCGCTCCCAAATCGTCACCGTAGCGGCCGAGATGGATCCCGGTCAGAACGATCTCCCGGAAACCGGCCGCGGCCAGCTTGCGACACTCCCCCAATACCTCTTCCTGCGGCAGACTGCGACAACGCCCCCTGAGATAGGGGATAATGCAATAACGGCAGAAAGAGTTGCAGCCATCCTGGACCTTGAGTTCAACCCGCTGTCGGCCGCGTTCGATATCGGCCCGGAGAGTACCGATCGGAAGCTCCCCCGAAAGCTGCACCAGGACCGGATGCTTACTAGCTTCTGCCGGTTTCCCGACCCATTCGGCCAGCTCCGCTTTCCCACGATTGCCGAAACAGGCCTCGACCCCGTCAAGTTCCAGACAGCGGTCAGGTTCGGCCATCACCGCGCAACCGGCCAGAAAAACCCGGGCCGCGGGATTGCGGCGCCGGGCCCGGCGTACAACTTGAAAAGACTGGCGCACCGCCTCAGCGGTCACGGCGCAGCTGTTGACGATCACGACCTCGGCATCCTTGAGCTTTCCAGAAACAAATCCCCGGCGCCGCAGAGCCGCCTCGATCCCCAGACTCTCGTAGTGATTGAGTTTACAGCCCAGGGTCTCGATCGCCACCGAAGACATTTCTCCCTTTCCGTTCCGAGAATTTTCAGCCGACATCTGAACACGCGAAACCATCAATCACTCCCGTTCCCCAGCCAGCGGCAGTTTGCGGATGTGGACCTGGACCCAGTCCTCAAGCTCCGGGTTGGTCTCGATTTCGACTCCGTCAAGTTCATTCGCGACATCCCACTCGATACCCCTTCGACCCCGGATAAAGAAACGGCCATGACGAAGGAAGAAATCCCACTGATGGAAACCACGGTAATGTTCGCCTGCACCTTCGTTGAGGTTGTGGTTTAGTATCACCCAGCCACCCGGCCGAACGCACCTGACCATCTCTTTAAGACCCCGCAGAGGGTTCTCGGCATGATCGAGGGCATTGCGGGCCTGAACCAGATCGAAACAATTCTCACCGAAAATCAAGCTCAATTCCTCGGCCCGACCAGGAACGGTTCTGACCGGCGGATCGATCTGGAATTTGCGATAGAGTTTCTGGTAAAGTTCGGCCAGGGGATCGACTGCGGTGATCAACAACTTCCGATTTTCCCAGTGGTAGCCAACATCGGTCAGCGGCCCGGCCCCGACATCGAGAATCCGGACAATCTCTTGCGTTTCCGGAATAAAACGGCGCAGGTAGTCGGAAAACGAGGTCTGGGGGTCGAGACGCTGCCGGTACTCCTCGGGCCAATGCAGGCCCCGGGTCTTAAACCAGCGTTTCCAGAAACGGTACTCAGGAGCAATCCCTCCGGACCAGCGCCCGGAGCCAGGCAACAAACGGCCAAACATCAGCTCTCCCCAGGCAATCGGGAAATGATGCCTCCGCCCAAAAGGTGTTCACCACGGTAGAAAGCCGCCCCCTGACCCGGAGCGACGGCGAACTGGGGCTCGGCGAATGCGACCAGAACCTTCTCCCGGTCAGCGGAAAACCGTAACCGGGCCGGGGCCGGGCGGTGGCGGTAGCGGATCTGGCAGGAGAGTTCCAACTCCGTCGCTCCTTCCGGGATCGGAATCAGCCAGTTGAGATCGGTTACCGCGAACTTTTTGCAACCGGTTTCCCGCCGGCTGCCGACCACCAGCCGGTTGCCGGGATAATCGAGACGCAGTACATATAGGGGCTCGCTCCAAGCGATATCGAGACCCCGGCGCTGGCCCACGGTATAGTTCTCCAGCCCCCGGTGGCGGCCGAGTTCCCGACCTTCGAGATCGACGATAGGACCAGGGCCACTGCCTCCCAACCCTTCACGGCGCAAAAAATCACGATAGTCCTCGCCGTTGAGAAAACAGAGTTCCTGGCTCTCCCGGTAGCCGTTCAGGTCGTACCCGGCCTGACCGGCCAGATCGACAACCTCGCTTTTGTACATCCCGCCCAGCGGGAAACGGGCGCGACGCAGGATCGTTTCCGGCACCAATGAAAGAAAATAGCTCTGGTCCTTGGCACTGTCGACCGCTTTCAGATAGCTTCTCACGCCTCCATCACCATCCGGCCGGCTGCGAAAATAGTGGCCGGTAGCAATCTCTGCCGCCCCGAGACGCTCGGCCACCGCCGCCAAAGCGGCGAATTTGACCGCGGCATTGCAGCGCAGACAGGGGCTGGGCGTCTCGGCCCGGAGGTAGGATGACTTGAGATAGTCGACAACTTCAGAGCGGAAAAGAGCGGCAACCTCCTCTTCCCGCAGATCCAGATCCAGTGTGGCGGCCGCCGCCCGGGCCCGGGTGCGGAGTTCTTCCAGGCCGCGGCCCCCCATATCCAGAAACAGGGGGATCACTTCATAACCCTCTTCCTTGAGAAGCCGGGCGGCGGTCAGGCTGTCGACCCCACCGCTGAATCCGAGAACAATTCTTTTCCGTTCCATGATCAGATCAGGTTCTCCACCATCTTGCGCCGCTGCTGGCGGCAGAGCTCCGGATGTTTGCAGAAACGGGAACAGGCCGTGGTCTCCATCCATTCGGTATGCCGCTGGCGGTTCATGCAGAGAGCCGGTTCGATATGCACCCTCTCGACCCGGGGCCGCCGGCGCAGTTTGCGGAAAGCCTTCCGCAGCCGGCTTCTGCGGCGCCGGGCGACCGGGCGCTCGCTGAACATCTTCCAGTTGCCGCAGGAGATGAAAAACTCCTTCTGATGTTCGGGCGAAAGGTGATCCTGGGGATAGACATAGACCCAGGCTTCAACCTCCTCGAACACTTTTTTTCCATTCCTGACTCTTTCGACGATCACCGGCAACTTGCGTCGCTGGTAGACGCTTCTTTCCGGGTCGTCGGGATGGAACCCCTCGAGCCGGTCGAGAGCCCGCATCACCTTCTCCGGGCGTTTGAAGGTCATCACCTCGCCGACCACCAGGTCGTGGCAGCCCTCGACCTCGACCAGCCCGGGAAAACCGATCGGCAGATGGTAGAGATAACCCTGGCAGTAGGCCGGTTCGACACTCTTGACCTTGTGCTTGAGAAAACGGTTGAAATTGCGATAGCGTTTGAGCAGGCTGCCGTAGACGAAGAAATAGCGGGTCTCGGCCAGGGCCGCCCGCCGCAAAGCCACAAGTCGGCGCCAGTTGCTGTCTTTGATGATCCGCGGAACCATGATCTCAGCCCTGTCGCTTCGCTTTCGCGACTTCGATTATCTTCGCCGCAGCCTTTTCGGCAAGACTGAAAAGATCGCTCCGGGAAACATAGTCGAGGGCCTTCCGCCGCCAGTCGCGACGTTGTTCCGGCTCGGCTGCCATCCGGCTGAGGGCCTCGTTCAGAACCTCCTGGGAGAAGGGTTCCGGGGTTACGATTCCGGCCCCGGCCCGCTCGATATGCACACTGTAACCGCAGACTCCAGTAACCAGAACCGGCAATCCCGCTGCCAGGGCTTCAATCAGGCCCCCGCCGGTATTCTCCTGGCGGGCGGGATGGAAAAAAAGATCGGCGGCGGCGAGAAAGCGGGTGACATCGGTTCGCCCCCCGGTAAAAACGACCCTCTCGGCGACTTTCAGGCGCTGGGCCATCTTCCGGTAAACCGCAAGATCGTCATCGCCGACCACGACCAGCCGCGTCCGGGCCGAAATCTCCCCAGGCAAGGCTTTAACCGCCTGCAAAGCCCGATCGACCCCCTTGCGCTTGAAACCGCTGCCGACCATCAGAATCATCAGTTCATCATCACGGATCCCGAGTTCACGGCGCAGTTCCCGGCCCATTTCCCCACTGTCGGGCGGCAGCAGGCGGTCGGCCGGAACTCCCGGCGGCAGATCGCAGAAACGTTGCGCCGGTGTGCCATAGAGTTCCATGAAAAGTCTCTTCTGGAGCTCGGAGATCGAAAGAATGACGGTCTCGGCGGCCGGGTCGAAGACCGCCTTCTCGAAAGCCGCGAAGGTTCGATAGCGTCCGGTCAGACGGGCCAGCGGCCCCTTTTGCCGGGCGGAGGCGAGGAAACAGGGGTCGGCGGCGAAATAGAGATCGAGGCCCGGCATCTTGTTGAAACCGACCACGGCGGCAAATCCCTTTTCCCGGGCCAGAGCCTGGAAACGACGGGAAAAGTCGATATACTGGCGATGGTGGGTCACTCCCCGGCCTGGAAGATGGGTAAAATCGACCCCGGCCGGCGGCTCGCCCTGGAGACGGGCGGCATAGATTTCGACCTCGGCCCCGGCTTTACGGCAGAGCTCGGCGATCCGCAGAGCATCGCGCTGGAGCCCGCCGTAGGGAAAATATTTGAACATCGTAAAGGCGAGTTTCACCGTCACTCCCCACTCTCTTCGGGCATCGCGACCCCGGCCCGGGCCGCAAATCCGAGCAACCGCTCCCGGAAAATCGTACTCGAAAAATGTTCCCGGACCCGTTGAAAGTTCTTTTCGCCAAGTTCGCGGCGACAAGCATCATCGGCAACAAGAATCTTTTCGATGGCGGTAGCGATGCCCTCGACATCCCCGGGCCGGCAGAGTTCGAAATCTCCGCCCAGGGCTTCGCGGATGCCGCCGGCATCGGTGGCAACGATCGGCAGCCGGGCGACCATGGCCTCGAGCAGAACCCGGGGGAAGCCCTCGGTCACCGAGGTCAGGGCGAAAAGATCGAAAGCTTTAAGCAGGCGGAATGCCCGGTCGACGGCCCCGCTGAAGATCACCGCCCGGTCAAGACCAAGATCCTCGACCTGGCAACGCAGTTTCTCTTCGAGACGACCCGCACCGATCAGCACCAGCCGGGCTTGCGGCACTCTCTCCCGCAGGCGGGCGAAAGAGGCAATCAAGGCAGCTTGATCTTTGGCGCTGACCAGCCGGCCGATATGACCTGCCACCGGCACCTCCGGCGGCAGGCCGAGTTCCTCGCGGGCTTGTCGACGAGGCAGGAAAGCCGCGGTGGTCGCCTCGATATCGATGGCGTTGGGCAGAGCCAGGACCTCTTCGGGAAGCAGGCCGAAACCCGAATCCAGAATATCGTTTTTGACAGCCTCGGAAACCCCGATGAAACGGCAGCGCTTCTTTAAGACGAAACGGCCGACCAGGGCCCGGGAGAAACTTCTCATCTGGCCAAGAGCATGGACCACGGCAAAAACCGGGACAGTTTCGAGACCGGCCCGGTTCAGGGCGGAGACCGCCAGAGGGGCCGATTTCCAGCGGTGGGCCAGCACCAGCACCGGTTTTTCCTCCGCCACCACTTCCGCCAACAGGCGACGGGCCTTAAGGCGCAACCCTTTGAGATCGCCGCTTTCCAAATCGAGGAAACGGACTTCATCCCCGCTCACCTCTCCCGCCGCATTCTCTTGACCCGTCAGGAAGACGACGACGGTCCGGAATCGAGGGGTGAAGGCTTCGATATACTGGTTGCAGGTGATCCGCATGCGGTCATCACGGTAGCGGAGCTGCAGAACCGTGGGCCGGACGCTCATGAGCGAGACGCTCCGTCGCGCTCCCCGGCCTTTTGCGGATCACGGTCGGGACCGAACTCGAGGCGGATGCCATAGCAGGGCAGGATCCAGCAGAGATTCTCCTCGTAGAATTCCTGCATTGCCGGACTCAGGTTGAAAAGCTTCTGCCACAGTTTCTTGATCCGGCGGCGAACTGTGAACGGGCTTTTGAAAACCAGTTTGAGAGAGTGTATCCGCAGCCGGGCGGCGGTGTAGAAAACCGGAACCTTGCGGGCCGGCTGGCATTCCGGCCGACAGAAGTAGTAGAAACTGTAGAGACCGAAGAAACGGACGTGCGTGGGATCGGAATAGTGGTAGGGGTTGGAGAAATGGGGCACCAGGATCCGGGCCCGGCCGTCATCCTTGAGCACCCGCAGAATCTCGCCCAGCAGCAGTTCGAAATTTTCGATATGCTCGAAAAGGCTGCGGGCGTGGATGACATCGACGCTTCTGTCGGGAAGAAAGGAGAGTCCCTGTTCGAGATCGGCGACGATATCGACGTTGTCCAGCTCGACCCGGTCTATACCGATGCGGCCGCATTCGGCAAACGATTCCCGTCGCGCCCCGCAGCCCAGTTCGACCTCCACCGGGCCGGGACCGGCCAGGACCGCTTCGAGATCGATTTTGATTTTCAATTCCAGAGTCATGCCAGCTCCTTGAACAGACCGGCGTAGAGGGAAGCGACGGTGGCCTGGTCGTAACGACCGATCAACGAGTTGCGGGCCGCATTGCCGATGGCTGCCAGCTTTTCCGGTTCATCCAGCAGCCTTTCGATTACTGCCACCATCGCCGCCGGGTCGGAAGCCAGGAAACCGTTCTCCCCATCACTAATGATCTCCCGGGTCACCTCGCTCTCGCTGGCCACCGCAGACCGGCCGCAGGCCATGTACTGCAAAAGCTTGAAAGCACATTTGCCTTTAGTCCAGGGATCATCCGCGAGCGGCATCAGGCCGATATCGAAACTTTGCAGCTCCTTGACCTCATTTTCCGGGCTCCAGGCGACCTTTTCCACCGGGCATTCGAACCCCTGCGGGAAGGCGTCGCAAACCACCTTCAGGGTAAAATCACGCCGTTTTTCATAGAGCCGGTTCAGGGGTTCGACCAGAGTTTCGAGGTAGACCAGGTT
>JAADEO010000026.1 GCA_013153415.1 Deltaproteobacteria bacterium | reverse complement strand
GGCGAACTCGATGCCGGCCTGGTTCTCAATCCTGCCGCCGAGCCATAACTCCTTGCCCTGGATTCCGCCGAGCCGGGCCAGGCCGTTGTCGATGACCTGGAGCTTGGCGGCGACCGCCCGGGTCCAGAAGATATAGTCGACCGGCAGCGGCAGTACGACGATACCCTCCCGGTTGGTCAGGAAGGGACGGCCGCTGATCATTCCGACATGGACGGCCGGAGCGACCAGGCGATGGTAGTCGGCCATCATTCCGGCGGTGATCCGGTAGAGATAGGCACTGGTGCGGTTGCTGGCCAGACTGGCGGCGGCGATGAAGTAGTTGCGCCCTTTGACCCCTTTCATGGTTTCCAGTTCGCCGACCAGGATGGTCGCGGTTTCCGGGTCGTAATTGTAGTTGTTGAGAAAGGCGTCGCAGAGTTCCGGGGAGACTCCCATCGCCTCGAGTTTTTTCAGGTTGATCTTGCGCAGGGCTCCGGGAGGATTGTCGCGGACCAGGGCCTTCATGCTCTTGGCCGTGGACGAGATCTGCAGTACGGTGCCGACCGGTCCCGGAACCGCCGCCATCGCCACTTTCGGCAGGATGCCGCCGGCCACCGAGGCCCGGGAGATCTCGCCCAGTCGTTCGATCACCGGTTCGAAATCGCTGTAAGGATTGATCATGAAGGCGAAAGCGTATTTACGTTTGGTGGCATCATAACCCACTGCGACCTTGAGGACATTGTCCTGGTGCGGATCGCGGCTGAAGATCGAGCGCCCGACATTGCTCAAAAAACCGCCGGTCCCCTTGACGATCGAGGTCGTCGTGTCGACCGGCGAGGTGACCAGGTTGCCGGCCAGCTTGACCGGGGCCTTGACCCCGGTGATCAGGGAATCCTTGAAGATTCCTTTACGTTCCATCTCGTACATCTTCTCCAGGGCCTGAAGCTCGTTGATGCGCTCGAGAAGAACGGCGGTGCTTTCGACGAAGAAAAAACCGTTGTCGGTGTCGATCTGGTAGGTGTTGATAACCCCGTCGTTACGGACATTTTCCGAGACCCTGTAGTTTTTGCCGGAGAGGATATTGGCCGGCAGCAGGGTCGAGGCCTTGAGCAGGATCGGGGTGGTCTGGAAGGGCAGCGGAGTCTGCGTTTTGGCCTGGGCCGGGACGGGCGGCTGAATCGGCGGAGCGGCCGGGGCCGGACCGCCGACCAGCATGATTGCCGCCAATATCATAAAGGAGTGGATAATTATTCTTTTCATGGTTTGTGGTCCTTTCGTGGTTGAATTGCTGACTGCAGGGGAAAAACTCCCGGATTCTGGTCTTGCCGGCAGTTTTCCGGGTTTATTGTTCCAGGGCGATGGCCGGGCACCAGTGTTTCCAGTTTTCATCCCCCTTTTTATGGAGGGTGAAATGCTGGCCGGCCGTAGCCTTGTGTCCTTTCTCCTTTTCCGGAGTCGCCATGCTGATGCCGCCGGCGACCAGGGCTTCGACCGATTCGGTGTCGATCTTGACTCCGGAGAAGATTCCGGCCCGGACCCGGATGCCGCTGGTGTTCCAGAACCTGGTATTGCTGTAGACCAGGCGGTCGTAAGGGGGCTCGATGTTGATATGGACAAAAACCTCGCGGGCGTCCGGCGAGAGTTGGGCCCCGGTGACCTGGCCGATCTGGACCTGACGGTAATAGACCGGAGAACCCTTCTTCAGTGAGCCGAGCTGGGCCGTTTCGAGGATCAGATCGAGGCCGGAGGTGGTTTTTTCGAGTTGCGGAGGCCTGTTCATGGCGACGAATTCATCGGCCGGTTCGCCCGGGCCGGGTCGCAGGGTGATATAGGAGCCGCCGACGATGGTATCGAGGTTCTTGATACCGGAAAGGCTGACCTCGGGACTCACCAGCCAGATCTTGGTACCGCTGGTAAAGAGCCGGCTCGCCTGTTTGTCGATGAAGGCCCGGCAGATGACCTCTTCCATGTCGGCCGAGAACTCAACCTTGCGGACCTGTCCGATCTTGATGCCCTGGTAACGGATCTCGATATCGTCATGCAGGCCGTTGGGCCTGGCGAAATGGATCGAGATCATCTTCTTGTCGATATCCCGGGCTTCCTGGTAGTTGTCGTAGAGAACGTACTGGTCGCCCTCGCTTGCCGGTTTTCCGGGTTCCGGGGTGAAGAAGGCGATGCCGCCGGCCAGGATGCTTTTGAGGGAACCGGTTTCGAGCTTGATGCCGGAGATGCCGCCACTGACGGAAAAACCGCTGATATTATAGAACAGGCTGCTGTCTTTCAGCAGGCGGGCGAACTTTTTTCGGATGAACGCATCTATGATGATGTTCTTGCCCTCTTTGTCGAGGTGGAAGTCAGTGATCTTGCCGACCTCGATACTCTTGTAAAGGATTGGCGAATCGATCGAGAAGCCCTTGGTCCTTGGGGTTTTGAGCTGTACGGTCAGGCCCTGCTCCTGCAGGGCCGGGGTGTTCTTGACCGCATCCTGGTGCTCTTCGTAGGTGAAAAATTCGTGTCCCTCCGGGGCTTCGGCCGCTTTCTTGCTGCTGGGAGGATTGGTAAAGGTGATGCCGCCGGCGACCAGGGCCTCGATGCTGCCATACTCGATTTTGATGCCGTTGAGACCGGCGTTGATATCGAGACCGCCGCTTTTCCAGAAAACCGAGTTGGTTTTAACCAGGTTGGCGTACTTCTGGTAGACGAGAATGTCGGCCTTGATCTTTTTGCCGTTCGGGGTCAGGGTGCATTTGGTTATCTCACCGACTTTGAAACGGCGGAAGAGAATCGGGGCCCCGGTGGACAGCGACCCTGAGCTATCCGACACCAGGGTGAAGTGCTTGCCGGCCGGCAGGATCTCTTCGGTTTCGGGCGGCTGGGAGACCTCGAAGAAATCCTTGTAATTGCCGTCCCCGGGCTGGAAAGCGATGTAGCAGCCCTTGACCAGGGTTTCGAGGTTGCGGATCTTGTTGATGGAGATCTCCGGCTGTACCACCCAGAAGCGGGTGCCCTCCCGGAGGATGAATTCGGCCCGCGGGTCGAGGGTGATGCAGGCTATGATTTCCTGGCTTTTGTCGTCAAAATCCACTTTGTTGACGACGCCGGCTTTAAAGCCGTGATACATGACCTTGGTGATGCCGGGCTCGATGCCTTTGGCACTGGGCAGGCGCAGGGTCAGCTTGAGGCCGAATTCGGCAGCGTCGAAATCCTCGTAGAGGGGAAAGACCCGGTGGTTTTCGGCCAAGGGGCTGTGTATCTGGTATTCCGGAGTATAGAGGCTGATGCCGCCGTAGATCAGGGATGCCAGGCTCTCCATGCGGAACTTGAAGCCGGAAAGACCGCCTGTGAAATGGATGCCGCTGCTGTTCCAGAAACGGGTCTTGGTGTGAACCAGGTGTTTGAATTCAGGTTTGATGTAGACGAAAATTTCGACCTCGTTGCCCGGCCCGTTCAGTTTGTAGCCCTGGACCGAACCGATTGAGATATTCTTATAGTAGATCTGCGTGTCGCGTTGCACCGAGCCCAGTTGCGGGGCGGTCAGGGTTATGTGGAGACCGGGGGCGGAATCGGGAATCGGGGGAGCGTCGGGCAGGCCGATGAACTCCCGGCAGGCGACTTTCGATGTCCCTCTCTGGACGGCGATATAGCTGCCCGATAGCAGGGTGTCGAGTCCCCTGATCCGGCCGGCTTCGACCTGGGGTTTGACGACCCAGAACTTGGTGTCTTCGACCAGGCCCTTTTTGGTTATCTTGTCCATCTCGATATGCAGGGAGACACTGTCGATGCCGGGATCGACAGTGATGTCCTGGACCACACCGATGGGAATCCCCTTGTAGATCACCTTGGTCTTGCCGGCGGTAATGCCTTCGGCGTTGGCGAAGTGGACGATGATCGGAATGCCGGCATCGCGGATACTGGTATAGAGGAGCCAGCCGCCGATGAGCAGGGCCAGGATGGGCAGGATCCAGATCGGTGAAATTCCCTTTTTCTTTTTGATTACGGGCTTTTCCATAAGTCTCTCTCAGTTCTTTTCGGGTGGTTTTCAATTCAGGTTGCGGCTAGGCATCCCACAGAAGCCGGGAATCGAAGGTTATGGCGGCGAACATGGTGCTCAGAACGACGCCGGTGAAATAGGTCGAGGCCGGGGCCGCGCTAATTGAAGTTATGTAGCCGAAATTGACCAGCACCTGGAGCAGGGCGATAACGAAGATGTCAAGCATCGACCAGCGGCCGATGAATTCTATGATCCGAAAGAGGATGGTTTTGTGCCTGAGCCAGCTTTTCCAATGGAACTGGATTGAGAGCAGGATCAGGATCAGGCCGATGATCTTGAAACAGGGAACCAGGATGCTGGCGGTCAGAATGATGGCGCCGATGCCGTAGGAGCCCTCCTTGAAAAAATAGATGATGCCGTCCATGATGGTCGAGGCATCGGGAGTGCCGAGAAAATTGACCTCCATGATCGGCAGGAAATTGGCCGGAAAAGAGAGAATCAAAGCTGTCAGCACCAGGGCCCAGGTGCGGCTGATACTGCCCGGTTTGCGCAGATGGATGCGGGCGCCGCAACGTGGGCAGTCGACCTCGTGTCGACCCTCCATGGGCATCAGTTTATGACAGTCATGGCAGAGTCCGAGATCGGCCTCACGGGCGGTTTCACAATTGCTGATATCAATCTGCGACATCTTCGATCCGTTCCCAGAATTCCTCTTCATCCATCATGATCGAAGATCCCAGGGCCATGATCAGCAGCCCGACGAAACAGAAGAAGCCGACGTCGTAATGGATCTTGGCCATGTGTCCGATCTTGATGATGGTGACCAGCAGGCCGATCATGTAGACCTCGAGCATGCCCCATTCGTCCAGATGGATATAGAGGCGCATCATCAGGGGCAGATGACGGCTGCCCCGGCCCAGTTTGAGATGTAAGGATACTCCGGTCAGGAGAAGGAGTTTGACCAGGGGGAATATGACGCTGCTCAAAGCCACCATGAGGGCGACGAACATATAACCCGATTTCCAGGTCGAGATGACGCACTGAAAGATGTTGCCACTGTTGTGCATGCCCATGGCATTGAGGGTCAAAATCGGTTCGAAAACCGCGAAGGGAAAGAGCAGCAGCCCGGTCAGGCTCAGGGCCAGGGTACGATCGATGGAATCTTTTTTGGGGTTTTTCAGGATCTCGCCGCAACGCGGACAGCAGAGTTTCTCACCTGGAGCCGGCTCGATGTTTTCCAGCAGCAGATCACAGCCGGGACAGGCGATGATCTGCTCCAGATCGACTAAACAGGGAGTGGGGTGAGAGTCGTGCATCGCTTATGGTCTCGGGTCGATGGAAAAGAACCGCCAGACCGGATCTCCTTGACTATGTATAGGTTTTCAATCTTTCGATTCTGTCGTTTCTGTCTGGTCGCAAGTCAGCTCCTGGGCCACCTGGATACCGACCAGGCGGGCGACCAGGACGGCGATGAAAAACTGGCCGAGAATGGCTTCGACCTGGCAGAGGGCCATTGCCGCCGGGGTCTGCGGGGTGATGTCGCCGTAGCCCAGGGTCGTCAAAGTGACAAAACTCAGGTAGTTGAAATAATGGAACTCTGTTCTCAGCGACAGGGCTCCATTGAGCCCGGAACCGGCGAAAGAGCCGGGGGCGCATTCCTGCAGAAGCATCAGAACCGCAGCCCAGAGCAGGCCGATCAGAAAATAGAGGCACAAAGCGGCGCAGATCAGCTCGGTATCGATTCTGCGGGCTGTGAAAATGTAACGGCCGAAAGCATAGACCATCAGCCCCAGGTAGAGCGCGACCAGGACATCGATGGCGATATTGCTGATACTGATCAGGGCAAAGGCGTTGATCCAGATCAGCAGGACGGAGATCGTCAACAGGACTATCGCCGGTCGGGCCAGATGGTCTTTCTGGTTGATGGTGTAGACGGCGGAGAGCAGGACCGCGGAAAACAGCAGTTGAAAAAGCAGGCCGGTATGGGGCAGTCCCTCCAGCATGGGACTCAAAACCAGATAGAGAAAGAGCCAGATCAGCAGGTTCTGAAAACGAAAGCGGAACTGGAACTTTTTTCTGGTGGCCATGTCACTCTTGGGAACTGTAAAGATGTCAATATCCCTTTCCCCGGCAACCTGGCTGGAGCGTTACCGGGGGAAAGGGAATAAGCTGTGAGCGGACCGGGGGGATTATTTTATCTCCGGCAGCTGTTTGACCCAGGAACCGTTTTCCAGCCATTTGTTGGTCAGCCGTTCAAGTTCGCCGCTGCCCTTGAAGGAGATGAAGAAATTGTTGAGCCAGTTGATCAGCAGGGGATCGTTGGCCGGAATGGCGATACCGATCGGCTCGTAAGTAAAGGGCTTGAGTGTCGTCGCCAGACTATGGTCGGGGAAGCGGAAGACCGAGATCAGGCAGATCGGGTAATCGGCGACCATGGCGTCGACCTTGTCGTCGAGGATCAGTTTCACCGCTTCATTGTAATCCTGGGCCGGGACGAACTTGGCCTTGGGCAGCAGCCCCTGGATGACCTGCTGGCTGGTCGAGCCCGACAGCGCCGTCAGGCTGATTTCAGCCTTGTTGAGGTCGCGCCCGTTACTGATCGCGGCGATGTCGGCATTCTTGGTCAGGATCGATTTGCCGGAGATGAAATAGGGCCCGACGAAGGCGACCTCGAGGTTGCGCTTGCCGGTCATCGTCATATCCGACATGATCATGTCGATTTCACCCTTTTTAAGGGCCGGCAGGAGCTGGTCGAAAGGCATGGTCTTCATCTGCAGTTTGACTCCCATGCTGTCGGCGATGAACCGGGCGATATCGGGTTCGAGGCCGATGAGCTTGCCCTCCTTGGTGGTCATGTTCAGAGGCGGCATGCTGCCGGCGGTGCCGACCAGCAGCTCGCCCCGGGAGGTGATCCGTTCCAGGACCGGTGAAGGTGAAAGCGAGCTGTTGCTGCTGTCGAGTGCGGTGCAGGCGCAAAAAAACAGGGGGATCAGGATTAACATCAGAATGAAACGCAATTTTCTCATTACTACAGCTCCTTTTGGATGTTACGGCCGAGCGGCTTTATGTTGATAAAAGTGGTACAGTTTACCACGCTGTCACCGGGAATGCAAGCCTTTATCTGGCAGCCCGGTGCGGCAAGCGTCTTCCGGTACAGGGGGCGCCGGAATTGAGGGAAGATGTGCGGGAGTGAGGCTATTTTACGGATTTCTGGACTCTCTTTTTCGCCTGTTGTTCCGATACCAATCGGTAGGCGACGTAGTATTTATAGATATTGCTGACATACTGAACTGTTTCCCGGCCGATTTTCTTGGCCACCGCCAGCTCGACATTGTTGAACCAGATATTGGGGTTCAAACCCATCCGGGCCGCCAGTTTACGCATCTTGGTGATTTTGCGCGGGCCGGCATTGTAGGAGGCGAAGGAGAAGAGCATCTTGTTGAGCTTGTCGATCTTTTCATCGCGGCCGTAGTAGTTGTCGTAGATAAAGCGCAGGTACTTGGTGCCGGCCCGGATGTTATTGTCGATTTTTTCGATATCGGGGATGCCGATTTTGGGGTCGGCGGCCGTGTTTTTGAGAATCTGCATGATGCCGATGGCTCCGGCGGGGCTGCGTTTGCTCTGGTCGAGCTGGGATTCCTGGTAGGCCAGGGCCATCAGCATCAGATAGTCGAAATTGTACTGTTTGGCGTACTGGCGGAACAGATCGACGGTCTCTTCAAACTTTTTCCTCTCTTTTTCGTTGAGCGGGTTCTTGGCCCATTTGTTGTTCTGCATGTAGCGTTTGAAAAGGATATTGCCTATCAGGGTGCCGCGACGGTGTTTTTTGACGAACTGGTTGACGAGCTTTTTTAGCTTGGGACAGTTCTTGCGCATCGCCCAGGCGATCTCCCCGCCTTCATGGATGACCAGGTTTTCGTGAAGCGTCAGCTTCTTGTAGACCTGGGCCCAGAGTCCGGCCTTGTGATCATCGACCACGGCCCAGGGCAGGATGCCGCTGTTGACCATTTCCAGGAGATCGTCATCCTCGAGGTAGATCGGGGCGGGTTTCAGGACGATCGGTTTTTTGCCTTTGCGGCGCAGCTTTTGGTTGAAATCCTGCAGGTGTTCGTAGTAGCTGCTGGAGCGGCGTACCATAATTTCCCTGCCGGCCAGCTCTTCGAGGCTTTCTACCTTGCCGGCTTTGGGGCCGGTGACCAGGATCTCTTTGACGTTCTTGATGAAAGGATCGGAAAAATCGACCAGCCGCCGTCGGGCCGGGGTGATGGTCAGGTTGCCGACGGCGAGATCGCCCCGGCCTGACACCAGGTCGGTAAATATCCTGTTGCGGGGCGTGGGAATGAAGACCAGCCTGATCTTGACCGTGCCTTTCCTGAGCTTCTTGTTGACGAATTTCTCGAACAATTTCAGAGCCTCGTAAGAGGCTCCGTGGGGAGTGCCGTTGTCGAAGAAATAGAGCAGGTCGTTATAGACGACGAGGGCCCGGATAATATGGCGCTTGTGCATCGCATCGAAGTCGCCCGTAAATTTCTGGATATCCAGAAGTTCATCATGCCGGGTGTCTGGGGTGGTGGATGGTTTGGCGGCGGCTCTGGCGCTGTAAAGGTTGAAAAACAGCAGAATCGTGATGAAAAACAGCAGGGAGCCGATGAGTCGGGGTTGACGAGTCATGATGGTTCTCCGGAAAGTGCCGCGTTGCGGGCTTAAGGATAATTACGATTTACAAAGTGATGGGTTTTTGTTAACCTGTTTTTACCTGAGGCGTCAAGGGGTGTCTGTTTTTTTACGATAGTTGGAAAATACTGGGATAGGAGCCGGCGATGAAAGGAAAATGGTTTGCTTTTGGGGTCTGCTTTTTATTGTTGCCGGTTCTGCTGGTCGCCGGATGCTCTTCAACCAAGGTGACCGGGGTCTGGAAGGACCCCAAGCTCGAAAATGCCGTTTTCAGCAACATTCTCGTGGTCAACACCCTGCTCGATGACATCTCCCGGAAAAAAAGCGAAAGGGCGATAGTCGAGCAGTTGCGGGTTGATGGGGTCGAGGCGATGCCGAGCTACCGGGTGCTGCCTCCCGGCAAGCTCCCGAATGTTGAACGGGTCGCCGAAAGCGTCAAGAACAATCAATTCGATGCGGTCCTGATAACTAAGATAATCGATCGCAAGGATGTCGAAAGGGTGGTTGCCGAAGGCTGCCGGGGCCGCTGGGATGAAGATTACCAGCATAACCGGGAGCGTCTTCTGGAGATCGCCTGCCGTCCGACCCCGGTGACCCGCAAGACCGATATCTACGCGTTGGAAACCGATCTCTACCGGGTTTCGGACAAGGCTCTGGTGCTTTCGATCAAGACCGATACCACTGTCGATATGCCGACCAGCAAACTGGCCCGCGGTTTCGCGTCGATGGTGGTCGAAGAGTTGCGTCGGGCCGGGGTCCTGGCCCGCAAGTAAAGCGGGGGCGGCCCGGGAAATTTCCCGAGTCTGGTGTTTTGGTTGCCGTGGAGTGGAATACCGTCAGGATGGTTTCCGGCCGCTGTAGATCGGTGGCTGGGGTTTCTGCAGGACCTTGGTGTCGGGGGGAATCGAAGAGGTCAGCCAGACATTGCCGCCGATGACCGAGCGGGCCCCGATTACGGTGTCGCCGCCCAGAATCGTGGCCCCGGCGTAGATTATAACGTCATCCTCAATCGTGGGATGGCGTTTTTTATTGCGCAGGCTTTCGCCGGCGTCGCGGGGTAGCGAGAGCGCGCCCAGGGTCACGCCCTGGTAGATGCGGACCCGGCGGCCGATTCTGGTGGTTTCGCCGATGACGATGCCGGTGCCGTGGTCGATGAAGAAATTCTCGTCGATGTGGGCCCCGGGGTTGATGTCGATGCCGGTCAGGTTGTGAGCGTATTCGGTCATCATCCGGGGCAGCAACGGTACCTCGAGATGGTGGAGCAGGTGGGCCATGCGGTAGATCGAGATGGCGAAGAGGCCGGGATAGCTGAAGATCACCTGATCGACGCTTTTCGCGGCCGGATCGCCCTCGAGGGCGGCGCGGACGTCGCCGGCCAGGGTTTCGCGCAGTTGCGGCAGCTGCTTGACGAATTTGGTGGCCGCGTCGAGTCCCCGTTCCTCGCAGTTGCGGCAGCTGTCGTGTTCGTAGCGCAGGCAGTCGTGCCGGATCGCCAGGATGATCTGGTGGCCGAGCATCTCGTGCAGTTCGGAGAGTTCCTGGCCCAGGTAGTACTTGAGGTTGACCGGGTCGATCCGGGTCTGGGTGAAGTAGCCCGGGAAGATGATTTTGCGGGCCTGCTTGATGATGGCGATGGTCTTTTCCCGCAAGGGGATCGGCTGCGGGGCGAGGTGCTCGAAGCAGTTGCCGCTCAAACAGGTCTTGGTCAGCCGGTTGACGACCTTGTGCAGTTCTTCCCGGCGCCGGTCGAGATAGACTTCCGGGTTCTGGCAGTGGCCGGCCAGCTGGTTTTTATCGCTCATGATCAGGCTATCCTTGGGCTCCCCGCCTCGATCGGGCGGGGATGCCTATCAACAGAAAGGTGACAGTTGCCGGAGCCGTTCAATGATCGGCGGCAGGCGTTTGATGATCTCGTCGATCTCTTCTTCGGTGTTGTAGATGCTGAGGCTGAAACGGATCGAGCCGTGGGCCATGGTGAAGGGTACGCCCATCGCCCGCATGACGTGCGAAGGCTCCAGGGAGCCCGAGGTGCAGGCCGAGCCGGAAGAGGCGCAGATCCCGTATTCGTTGAGCATCAGGAGGATGCTCAACGAATACGGGATCTGCGCCTCTTC
>JAADEO010000087.1 GCA_013153415.1 Deltaproteobacteria bacterium | reverse complement strand
AGAATAGCCATCCCCGCCATCAGGGCCCGACCGACGGCCGCCTCCCGCCGGTCCCAGGCGGCACTTTCCGCCACCTGTCCGGGCTGCAGCCAGTCCCCGACGCTTTCGCTATCCTGCAATAATTCCAAAAGCTTTTCCGCCGTTTCGACATCCAGATGAAACAGCGGTTCAAGCAGATCCAAAAGCCGTTGGTCTCCCATATCGGCATACACTCCACATTCAAAACAAGTTGCGAGCCAGACAGATTCCGGAGGAAGGCTCTAACCCTTAGCACCATTCACTGTCAATATTTTTCCCATCCGGACCGGGCAGGCCGGTCTTTGGGTTTTCTCATAAATACCAAACCATTTCACCTAAGTACTTTTTTTCACTGACTTTTTCCCAGGAGCAACGGGATGACAATTTGAAAAAGTTCTTATTATATGTTATACAAATAAACAATTACGATATTCTGATACTCCCATCACTCCCGAAAGAGGTCAGCAAAATGAAGATCAAGCGTTCCATCGTCTGGAAAGTCATCGGCATCGTTGTCGTCGCCCTGATTGTCGAAGGTGTCATCATCAGCGAGCTTTACAAATACAACCTTGAACATTTCATCGTAGCCCGGGCGCAGGCTATCCGCCAACAGAAAATGGAGGAAGAAAAAACCAAGCTCAAGGATGAAATAGAGCTCTGTTTCAAGGTCGTAAAATCCTTTCACGATCGCTCCAGCGATATCAAACACCTTAAGGAGATGGAGTACAAGCAGCTTAAGAAGGTGGTCGATACCGTAGCCAGCCAGGTTTTGACCTTCTACCAGGAGAATAAAGACAAACTGCCGCGGCCCGAACTCGAAAAAAAGCTCCAGGAAATGGTTCGCAACGCCCGCTACGACAATGGAAACTACATCTGGATCAACGACATGCAGCCGCGCATGATCATGCACCCGATCAAACCCAGCTTGGACGGCAAAGACCTTTCCCAAGTCAAAGATTCCCAAGGCACCTACCTGTTCAATGAGATGGTCACCGTCTGCCGTCAAAAGGGCGAAGGCATGGTCAGCTACCTCTGGACCAAACCCGGAGAACATCAACCCAAACTCAAGGTCTCCTACGTCCGCCTGTTGCCGGAGCTCAACTGGATTCTGGGCAGCGGTTCCTGGATCGAAGACATCACCCGCGAGATGCAGGAACAGGCCAAACGCCTGGTGGCGGAGATGCGGCTGCTAGACGGCAACTACTTTTTCATCATCGACCGCGACGGCCGCACCATCATGCATCCGATCAAGCCCCAGCTCAACGGCAAGAACGTGCTTAAAGTCAAGGACAAGAAAGGTAAGTTCCTGTTCAAGGAGATGATCGAGGTCGTCAACCGCAAAGGGGCCGGTTTCGTCGACTACTGGTGGTCCAAACCCAATGCCGACAAACCCAGCCCCAAACTTTCCTACGTCAAACTTTTCGAACCCTGGGGCTGGATTATCGGCATGGGCACCTACATTGATCAGGTCGATGCTACGGTAGCCACCGAAACCACTGAATTCAAGAATGATTTCCGCCGGGTCCGCAACCGGGTCATCCTGGCCATTTTCGGTTTTATCGTGATTTCCATCCTGATCACGGCCTGGATCCTACGCCTGACCCTGGCGCGCCCACTGCGCAATGTCATCAGTATGATTAACGACATCGCCGAAGGCGAAGGCGATCTGACCCAGCGGCTCGAGGTCAAATCCGGAGATGAACTGGAAGAGTTGGCCAACGGGGTCAACACCATCATCGGCAACCAGCAAACCATGCTGCGGCGCATGATCCGAGGCATGGAAAAACTCGCCCAGGCTTCGACCGAGCTGCTCGATATCGCCGCCCACTTGGCCGAAGGTGCCGACAACACCTCGTCCAAAGCCAACAATGTGGCCACCGCAGCCGAGGAGATGAATGCCAACATGAGCACGGTCGCTGCGGCCACCGAGGAAGCCTCGACCAACCTTTCGACCGTGGCTTCCGGGGCCGAAGAGATGAGTGCCACGATCAACAATATCGCCGGCAACACCGAATCCGCCAAAAACATGACCAAGCAGTCCCTCGACCAGGCCCGCAAGGCCTCGGACCAGGTCAATCAGCTCGGCCTGGCGGCTCGTGAAATCGACAAGGTCACCGAAACCATCAACGCGATCTCGGCCCAGACCAATCTTCTGGCCCTCAACGCCACCATCGAGGCGGCCCGGGCCGGTGAAGCCGGCAAGGGATTCGCCGTGGTCGCCAGCGAGATCAAGGATCTGGCCCAGCAGACCGCCGCCGCGACCGGGGAGATCGCCGACAAGATCAAGGGCATTCAGGAATCAACCGGAGCCACGGTCAAGGAAATCAACCAGATTTCCAAGATCAGCAGCGATGTCGACGAGATAGTCAACGAAATCGCCAGCGCGGTCAACGAACAGGCGACCACTACCCGGGAGATCGCCGAAAATGTGGCCCAGGCATCACTCGGCTTCGAAGAGGTCAATACCAACATCGCCCAGACCACCGAGGTCTCCAGCAACATCACCCAGGATATCTCGGAGGTCAGCCAGGCTGCGACCGAGATCAACGATTACAGCGCCCAGCTCAACCACAGCGCCCGGGAACTCAGCGAGTTAGCCGACAACATCAACGGCTTGATGAGCAAATTCAAGGTCTGAAAAAAACCCGCCCGGACAACCCTGTCCGGGCGGGTTAAGCCCATCCCATATCAAAATCTTCAAGCAACCTGTTCAGACGAAAAGATCACCGATAATTTCATCCAAAGTCTCCAGCAGACCGGGATCATCGGTCAACGGCTGGGCGATCGCCGTCCGACAGGCAAGCCCCGGATCTATGCCGCTGACGATCAGCTGTCCGGCGTATATCAGCAGGCGGGTTCCGGCTCCCTCCGCCAGACCCTGTTCCCGAATCTGGCGAATTTTTCCGGCCAACAACACCAACCGGCTGGCCTCCTCGAGCCCGATACCGGACTCCCGGGCGACGATTTCGCTCTCCTCCTCGGCCCTAGGGTAATCGAATTCGAGGGCCACGAAACGCTGCCTGGTACTCTGCTTCAGATCCTTCAAAACCGACTGGTAGCCGGGATTGTAGGAGACCACCAGCTGAAAATCGGGATGGGCCCTGACCACCTCGCCCCGTTTGTCGATCGGCAGCAGGCGCCGGTCGTCGGCCAGGGGATGAATGACAACGGTAGTATCCTTGCGGGCTTCGACGACCTCGTCCAGGTAACAGATCGCACCGCCCCGGACTGCCTGGGTCAGGGGGCCATCCATCCAGACGGTCTCATCCCCGGTCAGCAGGTAACGGCCGACCAGATCGGCGGCGAAAAGATCTTCGTGACAAGAGACCGTGACCAGCGGTCGCTTGAGCCGCCAGGCCATATATTCCACGAACCGGGTTTTGCCACAGCCGGTCGGTCCCTTCAACATGACCGGCAACCGGCGTTCACAGGCGGCGGTAAAAAGTTCGATCTCGGCCGCCACCGGCAAATAATAGGGTTCCTCATCAATCAGGTAATCACTCAAGTCTCCGGTTTTCAGCATTATCTCTCCTCTCTCCCTTACCATTTACCCAGTTTACTAGTCACCGCCATTCATCCGGCGTAGCTCCTCAGAAGTAGCGGGAGACGGCAATCTACCATCACTTGGGTTACCATAAAAACCGGAAATAGACAAAGCAAAACCAGCTGTCCCCGAATACCAACCCAGTAATAACCTCTTGACATCCGCTATATTTATATTAATGTGGTTAATACTTGCTTTACGCAATAAGTAGTCTTACAGTACTATTTCTGGCAGACATCTTCACACTTCACCACCTGCTGTCAACCTGAGTAAATTAAGGAGGCCCAAATGTTTTCGCAACTTGATCAGGCTCTGGCGGAACTCACCGGTGCCAAACTCGCCGCCGAAATCGCCTCCCGGCTCCCGGCCTGCGTCGGACCGGAGGAGAGAGCCGAGCTTGAAAAAGAATTCAGCTGCTTGATCGATGAGAGGCTTTGCGATCTCAAGATCGCCAAAACCGCCCTGGAAAATGAAGCCAACCAGAAAATCGAGGCTCTGGCCCAAACCACCAATGATTTGGAAAAGGTTCCGTTTTTCGGAACTATAGGCCTCTTTCTGCGAGGCATGCAGCGGCCGATCTGGGGCTTTGCACTGCTCTACATCGATCTCAAAGTTTTCAGCGGCGCCTGGAGCATGACACCCGACTCGCAGACCGAATCGGCATTCTGGCTTCTGAACCTGCTGATCCTGGGCTTTCTTTTCGGAGAAAGGGCCGTACGCAACGTCATGCCAATGGTCAATCGGCGCCTGGGGAAGGTTTAAATTCCAACCCTTCAAGGAGAAAAGATCATGAACTACCATTTCCGCAACCTGATTTTCGAAGGCGGCGGGGTCAAAGGCATCGCCTATTTGGGAGCCCTGGAAGTCCTGCGCCAACGTGAAATCCTACCGGCCATCGAGAGAATCGGCGGCACTTCGGCCGGGGCCATCAACGCTATCCTTCTGGGGCTCGGTTTCTCCGCACAGGAGACCAGGGAGATTCTCTGGGGTCTTGATTTCAACGCTTTCATGGATGATTCCTGGGGTATTCTGCGCGATAGCAATCGCCTGCTCACCGAGTTCGGCTGGTACAAAGGTGATTTCTTCCGTAACTGGATCGGCGGCCTGATCAAAGAGAAAACCGGCAACAGCGAAGCGACCTTCGCCGACATTGAAGCCCTGAAAAAATCGCGCGGCTTCAAATCCCTCTATTTCGTGGGCACCAACCTGTCGACCTCGTTCTCGGAGGTCTTTTCGGCGGAACACACTCCTAGAGTCTGTGTTGCCGACGCGGTCCGGATCTCAATGTCGATCCCCCTCTTTTTCGCCGCCCGGCGTGGTATCCGAGGCGATCTCTATGTTGACGGCGGGGTTCTGGACAACTACCCGATCAAACTTTTCGACCGAAAAAAATACCTGGCTACGAACAACTACACCGAAACCGACTACTATCGTACTGTCAACCAGCAGATCGCCCGACTGGACAGGCCCATTTCCGGCTACGTCTACAACAAGGAAACTTTGGGTTTCAGGCTTGACAGCAAGGAGGAAATCGCAGTATTCCGGGATCAGGCGGAACCGGCCCATCGGAAAATCGATGATTTCTTCAGCTACACCTGGGCCTTGATTCATACGGTCATGGAGGCCCAACAGAGCAGTCACCTCCATAATGACGACTGGGCCCGAACCATCTACATCGATACCCTGGGGATCAGCACCACCGATTTCGATTTGGACGACGACAGGAAAAGGGAGCTGATAAATTCGGGCCGACAAGGCGCCGAAAGCTATTTTACCTGGTACGACAACAACCACCAGATACCCAACAAATAGCCGGCCGGAAGGAAAGGATACCTCCTGGTCCGGCCCCAACCGCAAACCGGGAGAAGAACATGAAAATCGTCAAATGGCAGGATGTTGAAACCGCACAGAACCCTCATAAGATCGACGCCCGCAAACTCTACGACCAGGAGGCCGCCCAGGTCATGCACCTGACTCTGCAACCGGGCGAACAGCTGATCCGGCATATGACCCCGGTCGATGTCATTTTCTATGTCCTGGAGGGTACGGGAGTAGTCGAGGTCGGAGATGAGCAGCAGGAAGTCGGCCCCGACAGCCTGATCGAAAGCCCGGCCAAGATCCCCCACTGCTGGTACAATCGCAGTGAAAGCCCTCTGCGTTTCCTGGTCATCAAGACCCCGAGACCGACTTCAACAACCAAGCTTCTCTAGATATTTAACGGCAGTTCCCGGCTCAACCGGGTAAGTTGCGGGAGAGGAAATCGATCGGCCAGCGAATCCAGAGCCGACTCCAGATTGCGGCGGGCAGGTACGATATAACTCCGGAAATGCTCTTTGCCACGGCCGGAGAGAAAAGCGAAAGCTCCCAGGGTCTGGAGGGTGCGGACCAGGGAAAAAACGGCGAAATAAAACTCGAACTCCTCCCGGTCCGGGGCGCTGGCCGCCAGTTCCTGGCCCAGGCTGAAGAAGTAGAACTCCTTCAGATCCCGGCGCAAGCTCACCGGCAGTTCGACGTAAGGATCGTTGATCAGGGCGGCGGCATCGTAGTAGACCGGCCCCAAACGGGCACCCTGGAAATCGATGAGGTGGAGGCGGTCATCCTTGAGCATCAGGTTCCGGGACTGGAAATCGCGGTAAAGAAAGAATCCGCCCGGGGCCCGCAGAGCGGTCTCCGCCAGCCGGACAAACTCCTCCGCCAGGAACCGGCCGATCACGGCCGGAAGCTGATAACCGCAAAATTCCCGGACATAGGCATTGAGGAAATAGTTCAACTCCCCCTCGACCACCAGTTCCCGATCATAGAAAGCACCGGCATAGGCCCATTCCGGGTCGTAAGCAGCAGCGGCCGTCACCTGGAGCCGGGCCAGAAGCGTAAGCGCCTGCCGGTATGCGGCAAGCACCGCTTCACTCGGGCCCTCATCTCTGAATTTGTGATAAAGGGTAAGGTCGCCCAGATCTTCAAGCAGGTAATAGTCATATTCGAAATCCAGGTGCAAAAGCCCGGGAACCGGAAAGCCCAGAGCCGCGAGGTGATCGCGAATCCGGATGAAGGTATGGTTCTGGCTGATTCCCGTTTCTGAAACAAAACGGCTGGCGGCTCCGGTTCCCGAGGCGTCGACGGCAATGAAAGTCTCGCCTGAGGGAGTGAAAATCCGGTAATAGAGCCGATCCGAACCCTCCGGCGTCAACGGTCGGATCCTGAGTTCCTCATCGGCATGAAATGCGGGTGACGAATCCAGATATTGTCGAATCAGTTTTTCCAGCCCGGTGGGCAGGGTGGGGGCAGGTGCAGTCAAGGGACTCGTCTCATCAAAACTCTGAAACCGGCCGTTTTCAGCTCAAATAGATCTCTTCATAAACTTTTTCGATCTCGGCCAGCATGACGTGGTGATCTATCCCATCATAAAGCATGGCCGCCAGGGCCATAGCTCCAGCCCCGACCCCCTCCTTCACATAGCCCTCTTCGTAAAGGCTCAGATTACGGTATCGGGAAGCGGAAAAATCGAGCCCGGCCGCATAGAGCGGCAACGGCACCGGCAGTTGCTTCATCAAGCCCCGCAGGTCGGCGGCATCATCTTCGGAAACCCAGGCCGTAGTCGCGATACCGATATTCTCCGGCCGGGCGGCCAGAGCCTGCGGCAGCAAACGCAGTTCTTCAGCCTGCGTAAAGCCGAGTTCGGACGGCTCCATTTCCCGGTTCTCGAGCAGCGCACCGATCAACGCGGCCACTGCGATCATCTGGGTACCGCCGCCCAGGATCACCCGGCCCCGGCAACTGGCACTCATCGCCAACCCGGCCTGCAGGGCCTGCATGGGATCCCCCAGAAGACGAACCGCATCAAGCGGCCGCTCCCGGCAGGAACCGCGCTCGAGATGCTTTTCCTCCATCACCCGCAAAACCAGATCCCGTTTCAGAGACTGATTATTGCCCGGCATGCTGCCGCTGATTTTGCCCAAAGCGGCAACCCCCAAAGCCTCCATCACCGCCATCGCCGTAGTCGTGCCGCCAGGTACGCTTTCACCGAGAATCAGGGTATGCCCGGCCCGGGAGAGCTGGCCACCAATGACAATTCCCTGGATAAACAGCTCGGCGGCATTGGTGACCGGTTCCGGTTCGGTGATCGCCGCTCCGGGGAGACGCCCGGCCACCAGCATCGGTACCCGGGGGGTGATGGCGTTGCCGGCGTCGATCACCATAAACGGCGCTTCGAGCCGGCGCAGGGAGGCCATCGTGATAATCACCGGCGATGGGGGACCGAGGGGATTTTCCGGAATCTTGCCCAGGCACAGGGCCCGGCCGTGAATAATCGCCTCGACGTCGGCGGCGGCAGTATAGGGAATCAACTCGGTACTGGCACCGGCCGCGGAAACCCCGGGAATTTGAGCGGTTCCGGTGGTCGCGATGGTACAGGTAAAAAACGGGGGATATTCCCGGCAACGTTCCAGGAAATCACCATGACTCTCGGGCTCATGAACGGTAATTATGGATGTTTTCGTACTCATCTGTCATTCCTGCTTAAGCTCAGAACGCCGGGATTGTCTCAACGGCGGAAAATCAGGGCCTCGTCCTGCCCCATCCGCAGGGCTTCACTGCGGGCCTCGCCCCGGGTCTTGAACCAGCCCAGGCGAACCCGATAAAGAGGACCGTCTTCGCGGGTTACGGTTTCAATATAGACGTCGGGGTTGAACCGGGACAGTTTTTTCTTGAGCAGGACAGCCTGCTCGCGACTGCTGTAGGCCCCGAACTGGATCGCAAAGGGATGTTTTTTCGAAACGGAGAAATTCTCCGGCAGTTCCAGAATATCGATCCGGACCAGAGCGGTGCCCTGACCGATCATAGCGAGACGCCGGGCCGCAGCCCGGGAGAGATCGATGATCCGGTTTTTGACGAACGGGCCCCGGTCGTTGATAACTACCTCGACCTCTCTGCCGTTTTCGAGGTTGGTTACTCTGACCCTGGTACCTAAGGGAAGTTCCTTGTTGGCCGCGGTCATGCCGTCCATATCATAGATCGCACCGCTGGCCGTGGGGCAACCATGAAAAGGATGTCCGTACCAGGAGGCCACACCCTGCCGATAGAATCCGGTGGTCAGTTTCCGAGTAACGGAACCGGAGGAGGAAGGCGTTACAGACTGCTTTTGACTTCTGAAAAATGAACAGGCGCCCAGCAGCAACAGCAAGGCCAGCAACACGACAGGCAGCAGCGGGCGGAATAACCGCCAACCGCCGGCCGCATCGTTTCTGCCACCGAAAAGACCTTTTCTCGGCATCCCTGTTTCCCGTTTATTCATGCAGACCGGCGCTATTGAGCATCACCACCCGGGTAAAATTAGGACCGACATGCAGGCGGTTGATGCAACCGAAATCCTGACTGAGAGCAAAAATCTTCTCCCGCGGCAGTTCCAGGGCCCGGGTCAGGAGCAACAGGTTGACACCGCCGTGAGCGACAATGACGATGGTCTCGCCGCAATGCCTTGCGACCAACCGGTCAAACGCGGGAAAGACCCGGACTTCGACCTCGGCGATCGTTTCACTGCCAGGAATGCGGTAATTGAAGAAATCGGCGAATTTCTTCTCCACCTGGTCCGGGAAACGCTCCTTGACCTCGGCCAGGCTCAGCCCTTCCCAGTCTCCCATGTTGAATTCCCGCAACTCGGGCACCAGGGTCAGACCGCAGCCGCAACGTTCGGCGATAATCTCACCACCGATCCGGCAACGGCTGAGATCTGAAGCATAGACAGCGGTTATCGGCAACCGCGAGAACTCCTCTCCCCGGGTCTCCATCTGGGCCCGGGCCCGTTCCGTAATCGCCACATCGGTATGCCCGTTGTAACGGAAATCACCACCTGCGACATTGGTGGTTTCACCGTGCCGCAAAAGAAAAACTGTCGCAAACCCCTCTTTTCCCGCACCGGCTTCGGGATTGGCCTGTTCGAGTGAGTTCTGGCGCATAAGAATCCATCAATTCCTTAAATCGGGTTGAAATCAACGCAGCATCGCCACCAGTACAAGCAGAGCCAAGGCTTCACCGCTCTCGCAGACAAAACCCAGGATGTCCCCGGTAACCCCGCCGAAACGGCTCCGAGCGTAGGCGGCTACCAGGAAAGCATAAAACGCCACCACGCAGAGTGCGACAAATCCGGCGACCCCGGCTCCGGCGACTCCGACGACCAAGCCGGTCAACAGGGCCAGACCCAGCTCCCGGGAGCCGCAATTTTCGGTAAACAGGGCCCCCAGTCCACCTTCCGGACGGGCGTAAACCGAACTGTAGGTCAACTGGACAATCGCGTAGCGACCCAGCACCGGGAAAACCGCAACGATCAACGGGTGTTTGAAAACCAGCGTACTCAAGACGCTGAATTTGAGCAGCAACAAGAGAATCAGGGCCACAGCCCCCATACTTCCCAGGTAGCTGTCTTTCATGATGGCAAAGACCTTGTCGGTTTCCCGACGACCACACATCAGTCCGTCGGTGGTATCGGCCAGACCCTCCAGGTGAAACCCCCCGGTCAACAAAAAATGGAAAAGCAGGACCAGGGCCGCACAGACACCGGGAGGGAAAAGCAGCCGCCCCACGCACAGAGCGGCAAGAAGCAACAGGCCCAACAACAGGCCAACCAGGGGAAACCAGGCCTGGGCCCGGCCCAGAACCTCGTCCGCGATCCGCTCGCTGAAAGATCCGGCCGGCAATATCGTGATAAAAGAGAGCGCCAAGCGAAACTGGGTAAGAAAACTCTTCATTTCAATCTTTGCGGAAGGCCCCAGACGGTAAAGAAAACCTCGTCACAGGCCCGGGCCAGTTCCTGGTTGGCGAACCCGGCGAGATCACGGAAACGACGGCCGAGCGGATGCTCCGGCACCAGGCCGAGCCCGACTTCATTGGTTACGATAACAACATTCGCAGCCGTCCGGGAAAAACTCCGGCCCAGTTCCGCCACCGCCGCCAGGATCGCTTCATCGTCATCTCCCCGCCCCATCAGGTTGGAGAGCCAGAGGGTAACACAATCGACCAGGACCGTCTCAAAACGACCACCGGCTTCCGCCAGGGCCACACCCGGATCTAGGGGCTCCTCAATAGTAGCCGCCCACTCCGGACCACGTTCAGCCTGGTGCCGGGCGATACGGAGTTCCATCTCCCGGTCGAAAGCCTGGGCCGTGGCCAGATAGGCCCTGGGACCGGGCAGGGCTTCGGCCCGCTGTTGGGCGTAACG
>JAADEO010000162.1 GCA_013153415.1 Deltaproteobacteria bacterium | reverse complement strand
TGATGATTGCCTGGAAAAGGAGGTCATGAAGACGGGTTACGATAAGCTCGATCTTTTGCCTGCTCCCAGGGATCCGGACAACCTTGAGACCACCAAGATGGCTCTGCGGGTGGTAGAGGCGCTCAGGGACAAATACTCCCTTACCATCATCGACACACCTCCGATTCTTTCCACCAACCGTCACATGGTGGATCCCGCGGCCTTGGCGGTTGCCGCCGACGGTTTGGCTCTGACGGTTCTGGCCAATAAGACTTCCCGGCAACAGGTCAAGAAAGCCAAGGCGATGCTGGACGTTTCCGGGGCCAGGATCCTGGGGTTGGTGATCAATCAATATTGTAATCCCCTGGCAAATTAGTTTCACAACTGTTACTATTTTTTCGGCGCCGTTTTCCTTGGTCGGCGTGTTCTTTAATTGCGCAATCAGGAATTAGAAAAAAACATCAGCGGTGAGTTGTTAAACTGCCGGTTATGGGAGAGGTTCCATCATGGTTTTCAATATCAGACGCTACTTGTTGGCTTTATCTCGGCATTTACACTGGCTTTTTCTGGCCCTGATACCGTTGGCAATATTTTTGCTTATAGCAGGAGTAAAGGCTGATCGTTTTACAATTATCCGCTCTTTGAAGATTGATCCCGGTTCTCCGGTCGCGGTTACCACCAGCCCGGTCGACACAGTGACCCTGCGCAGCCTGGTTGCGGTACCGGAGCAGTTCTTTACCGATCGTCTGGCTTTGGCCGGCTGGCGCCGTTTCGCGGAGACCGATCCCGATCTGAGCCGGTATGATTTTCGGGACCACCGGGTCATGGCTGCCGCCATTGAAACTCTGGCCCTGAAGTTTACCGATGACGGGCGTCTGGAATTGTCATCGTACGGTCCGGACCCGGTTCTGGGTGAGAAGCTGGTCAATTTCTACATGAACCGCCTTCTCAGCCGCCTGCGAGCCGGTTTTTACCGGAAACCGGCTGCCGAACTGGCCGGGGGCAAGTTCGAGACCCCCGACCAGCTGCAACTGGACAAAACCGATATCCAGCGTATCAGTCACCGCTCCTGGTGGCGGCCGGAAAGAGCTGGAACCGCAGCGCTGGTTACGATTATCCCGTTGTTGTTGATCCTGTTGCTTATCGGGGTCAAAGAATTTCTTGATCCGGCGTTTAAATCGGGTCGTCAGGCGGCCCGCTATCTTGAATTACCGATCCTGGGTTTTGTTCCATCCTTGGATCCTATCGTAAAAAATCTGCAACAGCACGAGACCCGCAAACAGCCCGAAAAGGCCTGACCGGGCTTAGACTGAATATATTATGGAAATGAGGCTGAAGATAATGAACAAAGTATCACGAAAAACGGCAAACGGCTTTTTAGAGTATCTCTTGGCCCTGGTCCTGTTATCATTTGCCCTCCTCGTTTCTTTGCCCGCTTATGCCACGACTGACGGTGCTCTTTCCCAGAACGAGTTCCTTTCCGAAACCGCTGGTGCGACCAGTGGGGCAACCATGGATGTCGCCAAGAAGATCTCTCTGGCGGGACCGGTAGATACGATCTCCGTGACCCTGGAATGGGATCCCAGCCCGGATGACCGGGTGGTCGGTTACCGCATCTATTACGGCAATGCCAGCCGGAAATACGCCGAATCGGTGGATGTCGGTCTCAAAACGATCTTTTCCATCGAGACTTTGAGTGGTAAGAAACCGTGGTATTTCGCGGTTAAAGCCTACGATGCCGAAGGCAATCTCAGTGATTACTCGAACGAGGTTGTCAAGGAGCCGGTACTGACCAGCCAGATCGAGTCCACCACCTCTTCCGCCACCGCCGCCGCGCCCATGGCCGCAACCCCGGAACCCATTGCTCTGAACGAACCTTTCGGGGTGGAAAATCCCTCCGATGAAACCGGCTCCAGGGCTGTTGCCCGGACCGGCAAAGGCCGGATCGTGGCCGGTATCGGTTCTTCCTGGCCGGCCGACGGTGGCTGGGTCAAGGCCCTGACCGATGATTTCTTTCACGGTCAATGGGCCCGGGTTGACTGGAAGCATTACAATAGTCTCCAGGGGGAAGCCCGGGTGGCTCGGGGCGATATCGATGGTGACGGTCGGGATGAGTTGATTATCGGTATGGGCTCGGTGGATCAGGATGCCACGGCCCCGGCCGGCATGTTCGAGGTTCTGGATGATGATCTCAGTCACCTCTGCTGGGGGCAGGTCAACTGGCAGGTCTACAACGAAGGCAACGGCTCAACCTGGCCCACCTGTGGCGATCTCGACGGCGATGGTCGTGACGAGATCCTGATCGGGCTCGGTAAGGGTGGCATGGGAATTGTCGAAGTTTTCACCTTCGACGGTAGTGAAGTCCGGCATAGAACCTGGATGGCTTCCACCTGGAACGAGTACAATATGGCTCGCGGAGAGGTCCGGCCGGCCTGCGGTGATTTTGATGGTGACGGCCACAACGATGTCATTCTCGGATTCGGACGGGTCGAAGACGATCCCGAACTGCCCGGAGGCGCTTATGAGGTTCTTTCCGGAGAGGGACGGCATCTGGCCTGGGGTGAAGTGAGTTGGGACGATTACAACCAGCTCAACGGCGAAACCCGGCCGGTGGTGGGGGACCTCGACGGCGACGGCAGCGATGAGATTGTCATCGGCCTCGGTCCCGGTGCCAACGGCTCATTCGAAGTGCAGGAAGTCGATCAGAACGGGAAACTCTCCAATCTGGCCTGGCTGGCGGTGCCCTGGTGGCAGGAGTATAACCAGGTGTCGGGTGAAACCCGTCCCGCGGTCGGTAATCTCGATGATGATCCGGGTGATGAAATCGTTGTCGCCCTCGGCAAAGGGGGCGGAGGATGGTTGCACCTGTTCGATGACCGGGAACATGGTTTCAGGCATTTCCAGTCTCTGCAGATCTGGCCCGACAGCTATGATCTCGGCAACGGCGCCAGCTGGGTTACCATACTGGAAGACAAACACTGAGATTTTGCTGGAGAATAATCGTAAAAAAACACCGGGTCGCTGGCGGCCCGGTGTTTTTTTATGTCTGTTTCTTTTCAGATCCCCGTTTTTTGAGGTAGATCATCAGGATTGAAATCGCCGCTGGAGTCACTCCCGGCAGCCTCGAGGCCTGTCCCAGGGAGACGGGTCTGATCCTGGTCAGGGTCTGGCTCATTTCGATGTTCAGTCCGGGGATCGAGTGGTAATCGAAATCATCCGGAATCCTGATTTTTTCCAGGTGTCTGAATTTTTCCACCGCCGCCAGCTGACGTTGGATATAGCCGTCGTACTTGATCTGAATCTCGGCCTGGCGCCGGGCTTCAGGGCTGATTTCACTTTCCAGATGGATGATCTCCGGGGAACAGGATGCCAGATCGGACCATTTTACCTGGGGACGTTTGAGCAGTTCGGCGGCGGAAACGCTTTGTTGCAGAGGCGTGGTGTCGAGCCTGGCCAGGGTAGGCGCGGCCGCTTCGGGGGTGATTTTGATTGTTGCCAGGTGTTTTCTGCAGGATATGGTCTGCTTTTTCTTCTCCTCCATCAACTGCAGCTGTTCCCGGTTGACCAGGCCCAGTTGAAAGGCTTTTGCGGTCAGACGCAGATCGGCGTTGTCTTCACGCAGCAGGAGACGGTATTCCGCTCTCGAAGTGAACATGCGGTAGGGTTCCCGGGTGCCGCGGTTGATGAGGTCATCGATCATCACCGCGCAGTAGGCTTCGGAACGATCGAGGATGAAAGGTTCGATCTTCTTGACCATGCAGGCCGCATTGATGCCGGCCATCAATCCCTGGGCGGCCGCTTCTTCATAGCCCGAAGTGCCGTTGATCTGACCGGCGAGAAAAAGGCCGCCGATCTTTTTGCATTCCAGGGTGGGTTTGAGTTGCGTGGGGTCGATGAAGTCGTATTCGATGGCGTAGGCGGGCCGCATGACGACCGCGTTTTCAAGGCCGGGAACCGTGTGAAAGAGTTCCTGTTGGACTTCAACCGGCAGACAGTTGCCGAGACCCTTGACATAGATCTCTTCGGTCTCCAGGCCCTCCGGTTCAAGGGTGACCTGGTGACTCTCATGGTGCGGGAATTTGACGATTTTATCTTCTAGCGAAGGACAGTAGCGGGCGCTGACTCCGGTGATGGTGCCGTTATAGAGCGGGGAACGCTCCAGGTTTTTGCGCAGCACAGCGTGGGTTTCAGCTGTCGTGCGGGTCAGGAAGCAGGGTAATTGCCGTTGTCTGATCGATGGGGTTGAGACTGAAAAAGGGGTGGGATCGGGATCTCCATCCTGGCGTTCCAGGCGGCTGAAATCAATCGACCGGCGCAGCATCCGGGGGGGGGTGCCGGTTTTCATCCGCCCCCATTCGAGTCCCAATTCCTTCAAATTCTCCGCCAGTTTGAGAGCGGCGAATTCTCCGGTCCGGCCGGCGGCCTGGCGGAAATCACCAATGTGAATAAGACCGTTGAGAAAGGTTCCGGTCGTGATGATCACGGTCGGGGCCCGGTGATGACAGCCGGTTTCATCAATCACCCCGGTAACCCGGTCGTTGTGGATGATGAGTCGGTCGATCATCGCCTGGCGCATTTCGACCCCGGCCTGAGTCTCCATTATATTTTTCATGGTGCGGTGATAGAGAAGTTTGTCGCACTGCACCCGGGTGCCGCGAACGGCGGGTCCGCGGGAGGTGTTCAAGGTTCGGAACTGGATGCCGCAGACATCGGCGGCCCGGGCCATAGCCCCGCCCAGGGCATCGATCTCCTTGACCAGATGGCCTTTGGCCAGGCCGCCGATGGCGGGATTGCAGGACATCTGGGCGACGGTGTCGAGATTCAGGGTAAATACCAGGACGTGCAGTCCCATCCGGCCGGCGGCCAGGGCCGCTTCGCAACCGGCATGACCGGCGCCGATGACTATGATATCGTAATTATTATGCATTTGTGGATGATTTGGAATCGCTCAGGAGTGAGTTGTAACTCGTAGAGAGAGCGAGTGGTTGTCCTTTATTTTTTCATGAAATTGCGATATAGTCCCCCTCATTGATCAGGTTCCGACCCAGCCCCGGTTACCCGGAATTTGCAGATGGCTGAGAATTACCAGGGGTTCCGTTTTTTATTGATGCTTGTCAGTCTCGTCGAATAGAGGGTGACGGCGGCGAAAACGATGACAAACGATAAAGCAACGAATATAATCAGGTGGCTCTGGCCTAAAGATCCCGATCACTTGCCCGTCTGGGACCGGATGTTGCGTCATGTCTGCCGTTTTCTATACATATTCTTTAAAGAATTCAAGCGTGATCGTATCAGTCTCCGGGCTTCGGCCCTGACCTATTCCATTGTTCTTTCCCTGGTACCGATGCTGGCCCTGAGCACCGCGGTGCTCAAAGGCATGGGAGCCGGAGACCAGATGCGTCAGGCCGCATACCGCCTGATCGACAATCTTTCCGACCAACTGCCGCCCACGGCAGGAACTGCCGCCGAAAAATCCGGCGACAAGGCCTCTGCACCGTCGGCGGCCACGGACCGGCTGCCAGCCGCAACTGCCGGCAGCCAGATTGAGGAGAAAGACTTTACCGGGCACCTGTATGATGCCGTCGACAAGGTTTTCGACTATGTCGACCGGACCAATTTCGCCGCCCTGGGCATGATCGGTACCTTTCTGCTGCTGGTCGCGGTGCTGATTGTCATCAACGGTATCGAGGAGGCGATGAACGCGATCTGGAAGGTCGAGCAGAGCCGCAGCCCGGCTCGCAAGATCATGAACTACATGGCCTTGCTGATCATCTGCCCCCTGACTGTCAATTTAGGTATCGGGGCTACCACCATGCTCAATACGCCGTCCATCGCCCGTTATCTGGATACCTTGATTCCCTTGGCCTGGCTCCAGGGCCTGCTTTTCAAACTTATTCCTCTGTTTCTTTTGACCCTGACTTTCGTGTTGCTCTATCTCTTCCTCCCCAATACCCGGGTTCGGGCCCGGGCCGCCTGGATCGGTGGCGCCACCGCGGCGATCGGTCTGATGGCTCTGCAGAAGATCTTTATTCTGTTGCAGGTCGGAGTCGCGAACTACAATGCCATTTACGGATCCTTCGCCACGGTGCCGCTCTTTCTGCTCTGGCTCCATTCGGCCTGGCTGGTTTTCTTTCTTGGGGCGGAAGTGACCTTCACCACCCAGCATTACCGGAATTATCATCCCAACGGCCATCACCTCCCCCCGGGGGATGAGATGGCCGTGATTCTGGATATCATAAGAGAGATCTACCGCCATTTCGAACAGCGCCGGGCGTTATCCCTGGAAAGACTGGCTGATGTCACCCGGGAGTCGAGCGTGATCGTCGAGCGGATTCTGAAGCGGCTGGTCCGGGCCGGTCTGGTTCGAGTCAGCGACGAACAGCCGGAAACCTACCTGCCCGCGACCTCGGCGGAACGACTCGAAGCCGAGGAGGTTTGTGCCATGTTCTGGGGGCGGGAGCTCCAAAGCGTCGATTCCGCCGGCCGGCGGATGGCCGATACTTTTTTTACCGCCGGTGTCCAGGCCTTGCCCCGGCATCCCTGGAAAGAATAAAAATCCGCTTGGGAGCCGTAGCTTGACTTTTGCCGGTCAGCCACCGCTCCAGTTCCGCTTTCTTCCTTTCTCTCTTTCCGTTTGCGCTGCCTTTTCCCCTGCTTGATAAAATCTCGGGTTTCAGATCCGCACCGACACCTGGGGGCGGTCAAGCCCCGGCGGAGTATGGACGGTCAGGGGCAGTTCGTAGAGCTCGGACAGGACCTGCTCATCGATCACCTCGGCAATCTCACCCTGACAGTGGATGGTTCCGTTCTTGACCAGGAACAGGTAGTCGGCGAAAATCGCGGCCAGGTTGAGATCGTGGAACACCGCCAGTACCGCGAGGTTGTTTTCTGTAACCCTTTTGCGGACCAGGTGCAGAATGGCTACGGCATGGCTGATATCGAGGTTGGCGGTCGGTTCGTCCAGAAGCAGGAGTCTCGGTTCCTGGGCCAGGGCCCGGGCCAGCAGGACCAGCTGTCTTTCTCCACCGGAAAGCCTGGTGACGGCCCGGTCGGCAAGGTGACTGATGCCGGCGGCCTCGAGGGCTTCGTCGACTGCTTCATGTTTGAGATCGTAACCGCTGCCGAAAAGACCGGAGAGGTGGGGGTTGCGTCCCATGGCCACGACCTCCCTGACCTTGAAGGGAAAGGCTACGTAGGTCTCCTGGGGAACCACGGCGATCATCGAAGCCAGCTCCCGGCGGGGCATCTCCATCAGGTTCCGCTCTTCAATCCGGATGACCCCGGAGAGGGGTTCGTTGACCCGGCAGAGGGTGTTGACCAGGGTCGATTTGCCGCAGCCGTTGGGCCCCAGGATGCCGCAGAAAAAACCGGGCCAGAGGGCAAAATCCAATCCCCGCAGGATTTCTTTGCTGCCGTAGCCGCAGCTCAAACCGGAAACCGTCAGCAGGGCTTTTCTGGCAGTCGGAGATTTACTTTTCATCATGGAACTTCTTTTTGAAGATGAAACAGAAGAAGGGAGCGCCCAGCAGGGCGGTAACGACTCCGACCGGAATCTCGGTGGCTCCGGTGGCAGTCCGGGCCAGGGTGTCGGCGGCGACCAGGGTCAGACCGCCCAGCAGGGCGGAAGCCGGCAGCAGACGCCGGTGATCGGGGCCCAGCAGCAGACGGTTGACATGGGGCACCACGAGACCGACAAAACCGATCATGCCGCTGACCGAAACCGCGGCTGCGGTCAGCAGGGCTCCAACCAGCAGCAGCCGGCGGCGCACTCTATAGACCTCGATGCCGAGTTGCAGGGAGGTCGTATCTCCCATGGCCATGATATTCAGGGCCCCGGCGTGAGCCTGCAGAAAAAGAATACAGAAAAGGCAGTAGGGCAGCAGGATGACGACCTGGGACCAGAGAGCCCCGGAAAAACCTCCCATGATCCAGAAAACCACCGAAGCCAGTTTTTCGCCGGCGATACTTTTGCAGAAACTGATCAGGGCGGAGAGAAACGAGGCCACGATAACCCCGGCCAGGATCATGCTCTCCGGCATCACCTTGCCGCGGTTTCTGGCTATGTAGTAGACCATGATCAGGGAAAAAACAGCCCCGGCGAAAGCGAGCCAGGGAACCAGAAGGGAGCTGCTGAAGATGGCCGGCAGACCGCTGACCGTAGACAGGAGAATGGCGATGGTGGCGCCGAAAGCGGCACCGGAAGAGACGCCGATGGTAAAAGGGTCGGCCAGCGGGTTCAAAAGCAGTCCTTGAAAAACCACTCCGGCGACGCCCAGGCTGGCTCCGACCAGCAGCGCGGTAACAATCCGGGGCAGGCGGACATCCAGAATGATGAGCCCGGCGGTGGTTTCAGTGCCATGGCCAGAAACCAGGCCGGAAAAAACCTTGAAAACCTCGTCTATCGGCAACCGGGCGGCACCGACCGAGGCCGCACCGGTGATAGCGGCAAAGAGCAGCAGAAAGAGGACCAGGCAGTAAAGCGGCATCGACAGGCGGCGGGATCCGGTCTCCATATCAAAAACCCGCGATGCGGTCGATCATTTTCATCTTAAGACTCTTTTCCAGCAGACTGGCCAGTCGGTTGAGACCCTCCTCCTTGCGCTGGCGGTATGAGGTCTCTGTTTCAGGGGTGGTTTCCTCTCCGAGCCCGAACATGATCCGGCGCAACCAGTCGAGATAGGCGTTACGGAAAGGATCGCTGTCGAAGATACCGTGCAGGTAACTGCCCCAGATCTTTCCGTCAGCGCTGATGCAGCCATCATGATAGCTGTGGCCGGCCGTTCTGCCGGTGACTTTGAGCAAAGTCGCAGCCGGGGCCGTAAGCGTGGTCCGGCCCTGATGGATCTCGTAACCTTCGACCCTGATGCCGGTGGCAAATATTGCTGACGTAATCTCGGCCCGGCACTGCAGGGTGATCTTTTCCGGCGCCATTTCGGTTTTGATCGGCAGCAGCCCGAGACCGCTCATCTCTCCGGAAGAGGATTCCACCTCTTCCGGATCGAGCAGTTTTTCCCCGAGCATCTGATAGCCGCCGCAGATGCCGATTACCGCACCCCCGGCGGCGGCGAAACCCTGTAACTTCCGATCAAATCCACAGGATCGCAGGTGCTGGAGATCGGCCAGGGTATTCTTGCTTCCGGGCAGAATGATCAGGTGGTAGCCGTTGAGGGCGGCGGTAGGGGGAAGGTAATCGAGTTTGACGCCGTCGCTCTGAAGCAGGGGATCGAAATCGGTGAAATTGGAGATATGGGGCAAGCGGACCACCCCTATGTTGAGGGGGTGGTGTTTTTGCTCCGGGCTCTCCGCGATACGAAGTCTGCCCTCGAGGGCGACCCCGTCCTCTTCCGGGATATAGATCTCCGGGCCGAACCAGGGTATCACCCCGGCAAAAGGGGTGCCCGTGCGTTCTGCGATGGTATCGAGGCCCGGTTCGAGAAGCCTGACGTCACCCCGGAATTTGTTGATGACGAAGGCCTTGATCAATTCCCGCTCGGCCGGGGCAAGCAGCTCGAGGGTGCCGACCAGAGAAGCGAAAACCCCGCCTTTGTCGATATCGCCGATCAGCAGGACCGGTGCCCTGACCTTCAAAGCCAGTCCCATATTGACGATATCCCGGTCCCGCAGGTTGATCTCGGCCGGGCTGCCGGCGCCTTCGATAATGATCAGTTCGTAGTTTTCCCGCAGGCGGTTGAGACTTTCCGCAACCGCCTGCCAGGCGGTTTTCTTGTAGTCGTGATAGACCGCCGCCGACATGTTGCCGACGGCCTTGCCGTGGATAATGACCTGGGCGCCGGTATCACTGTTGGGCTTGATCAGGACCGGGTTCATGTCGACATGCGGGTCGAGGCCGCAGGCTTCGGCCTGGACCGCCTGGGCTCGGCCGATTTCATCTCCTTCCGGGGTGATGAAGGAGTTCAGGGCCATGTTCTGGGCCTTGAAGGGAGCGACCCTGATACCACGGTTACGATAGAGACGGCAGAGACCGGCAGTCAGGGCGCTTTTCCCGACACTGGAGCCGGTGCCCATGAGCATCAGAAGCTTGGCACTCATCGGCACTATTCGTTACGGCCGATCTGGTCGATGGGGCACTCGAGCCGGTACTTGCATTTCTCTTTGGGGTGCCGGCAGGCGAGATTTTCCGTGACTTCGAAGATGTCGCCCAGTCTTTTGCATACCAGGTATTTGCGGTCGAAGATGCCTTTAGCTTCGTTGGCTTTTTTCTCGTCAATCATGAGTGTTTTCCTCGTTGAAAATAGTCTTCCCGGGGGGCGGAAACCAGGAGGTCAGGGGGAATGGTTCTGGGTTGCTCACCTATTCCTGGAGCAGCACCAGGCGGTTACTAGCAAAATAATCATTATAACACAAGCTCAGGCTCCGGAGAATGGAAGGAGTTGTGATCGCCACTCCATCCGGTTCCGGTGATCAGGGCGCCGATGGTTTCATCGAGGGTGATGAAATCTTTGATCGTAAAGAGCTGCTGACGAAAGGCTGCAGCTCCGGGCAGTCCCCGGGAGTACCAGGCCAGGTGCTTGCGGTAGAGCAGCAGGCCGGTTTTATCGCCGTATTCATCGCGCAAAAGCTGGCCATGTTTGATGATGGTTCGCAATCTGAGTTCGGGGCCGGGTTGCCAGGAGCGCTCTTCATCGCGCCGGGTCGAGATCTCCCTGAAGAACCAGGGTCGTCCCAGGGTGCCGCGACCGAGCATGATGCCGGCGATTCCCGGTCTTTCCAGCGCGGCCAGAGCCGTGTCGACATCATTGATGTCGCCGGAACCGATAACCGGCAGGGGGGCGTGGGCTGCGACCCGCTCAAGCGTATCCCAGTCGGCCCGGCCCGAAAACATCATCGTTGCGGTTCGGGTGTGACAGGTCAGGGCTTGAGCTCCGTGTTCTGCGCCCAGATCGATAAACCTCTCCAGGACC
>JAADEO010000096.1 GCA_013153415.1 Deltaproteobacteria bacterium | reverse complement strand
TAGCCGAGGGTGATGATGAATTGCTGGAACTCTTTCTTGAAGGGGAAGCGCTGCCGGAAAGCCGGGTCAGGGAGGTACTGCGCCGTCAGACCATCGCCGGCGATCTGGTGCCGGTATTCTGCGGCAGCGCCTTGAAAAACAAAGGCATTCAGCCCCTGCTCGACGCCGTGGTCGACTATCTGCCCTCGCCGGCCGAGGTGCCCCCGGTCGTTGGCCGCCACCCCGAGAGCGGGGCCGAGGAGATCCGCGAACCCCGCAACAACGAGCCTTTCTGCGCTCTGCTCTTCAAGGTTTCGATGATGGAGGGGCGGCGCCTGGTCTTTTTGCGGATCTATTCCGGGAGCCTGAGTGCCGGCCAGGAGATATTCAACCCCCGCCTGAAGAAGAAGGAGAAGGTCGCCCGTCTTTTCCAGATGGAGGCGCATAAGAAGAAGCGGATCGATAAAGCTATGGCCGGAGATATTGTCGCGGCCATGGGGATCAAGTTTTCGGCTACCGGCGACACCGTTTGCGCCGCCGACGCCCCCTTGCTGCTGCCTGGCATGGAGTTCACCAATCCGGTGATCTCGGCCGCCATCGAACCGCAGCGCAACAGTGATATCGATAAACTCTGGGACAGCCTCGTCAAACTCGCCGACGAAGATCCGACCTTCCAGGTCAAGATGGACGAGGAGACCGGCCAGGTGGTGATTTCGGGCATGGGGGAGTTGCACCTGGAGATTATCCATGAACGCCTGCGTCAGGAGTTCAATCTGGAAAGCAATCTCGGCAAACCGCAGGTTCTCTACCAGGAGACGGTCTCGCGTGCGGCCGAGGCCAGTGCCGAGTTCGAGCGTATCGATGAGGAGGAGAAAGAGCGCCAATACGCTCGGGTCACGGTCCGGGCCCGGCCCCGGCCCCGGGGCGGAGAGGGAAACCTTGTCAGCTGGGCTCCGGAAGCTGCCGAGTCGCTCTCCGAAAATTTACGTACCGCAGTCGAGGAGGGCCTGCAGGAGGTTTTGAGTTCCGGCCCGGTCCAGGGCTATCCGCTGGTCGATGTCGAACTCGAGATTGCCGCGGTGGAGGGTGAGAGCGGTGATTTCACCAAGGTGGCGCTGAAGGTTGCCGGGGCCAATGCCGCCCGCCAGGCCCTGGAGAAGGCTGCTCCGGCTCTGCTCGAGCCGATCATGGAGACCGAGATCACCGTGCCCGAGGAGAATCTCGGCGATGTTATCGGCGAGCTCAACGGTCGCGGCGGCCGGGTACTGGAGATCGACAGTCGCGATGGTGTCAGCCGGATTACCGCCGATGTCCCCCTGCAGCGTCTTTTCGGTTATACCACGGCCCTGCGGTCGGCTACCAAGGGCCGGGGGAGTTTCGCGATCAAATCTTCACGTTACGATATAGTTGGTGGCTAGATGAGTGATGATCTTGCCCGCCTCAAGGAGATGCGGGAGAGGATTGACGCCCTGGATGAGCAGTTGCTCGAACTGCTCTCCCGGCGCCAGGAGGTGGTGGCCGAGGTCGTGGCCTTCAAAAAGGAGCACCGGATGCCGGTCTACCATCCGGCCCGGGAAGCCGACCTCATCGATGAACGTCGCCGGAGCGCGGCGCGAGCCGGGCTCGATCCCGACTGTATCGAGGAGATATTCCGCAATATCATGCGTTTCTCCCGCGCTACCCAGACCCGAGAGATCGCCCGGGTCGGGGTCAAGCCCGGGGCCCGGATCCTGCTGGTCGGTGGCGGCGGTGCCATGGGGCGGCTTTTCTCCCGCTGGTTCAGACTGTCGGGTTACGAGGTCAGGATTCTCGAGACTGGAGACTGGGGACGGGTGGATGAACTCTGCCGGGGGCTCGATCTCGCCCTGGTAACGGTCCCGATCGCCGTGACCGTGGAAACGATCGAGAAACTGGCTCCCCATCTGCCGCCGGATTGCATCCTGGCCGACCTGACCAGTATCAAGCAGGTCACGGTCCGGGCCATGCTGGAAAATTTTGCCGGTCCGGTGATCGGTTTCCATCCCATGTTCGGGCCCGATGCCGGGAGCATGGAACGCCAGATCATGGTCGTCACTCCGGGGCGGGAACGGGATGAGGACGGCTGGGTGGCCGAACAGTTCGCCGCCTGGGGCGCAGTGATGGTCCGGTCGGATCCGGTTGAACATGATGAGATCATGGCCGTGGTCCAGGCCCTGCGTCACTTCGCGACCTTCACTTTCGGTCGTTTTCTTTATCAGCAGCAGATCGATCTCAAACGGACCCTGGAATTTTCGAGTCCCATCTATCGTCTGGAGCTGGACATGGTCGGCCGGCTTTTCGCCCAGGACCCGGAACTCTACAGCGAAATAATCTACGCCACTCCGCAGCGCCTCGAACTGCTCAAACAATACCTGACCAGCTTCAAACAGAACTTAGAACTTCTCGGCACCGGAGAAACGGTTGCCAGCGAAACTGACGGCCGGCAGGCCTTCATTCGCGAATTCAAAGAGATTGCCGCCTGGTTCGGTCCCTTCAGTCACCAGGCGATCCGCGAAAGCAGTTACCTTATCGACAAGCTCATCGACCGTTTTTGAGATCAGGCTATTTGAGATTTTCCAGGCCGCGGGTGTCGATGCCCTTGAGCAGGTCCCTGTCCCGGTGATTATGCTTCTTCTCTTCGTAGAGGCGCTGCTGCTCGGTACTGTTGCGTATCTGCCGGTCGAGCGCCTTCTGCTCTTCATCTCCCTGCCGATAGCCGTCATTCCAGCCCTGGGCGTATTGCGGGTCGGTCTGAAAGCGGTGCACATCCTTTTTGAACTGATCCAGGTAGCTGCCGGCCGCCTTCTTGCCGCTGTGGTAACCATCTTCAAAGCCGGCGGCATATGCCGGGGGATAGCCCTGTTCGATCATGCTTTCCCGTTGGCTGACACAACCGGCGAGAAGCAAAACGGCACCGATCAGGGTTGCCAGAACCAGCCGGGCGGAGTAGCATCTCTTCATTTCATTCCTCGCTTTCTCGCAATCGAGCATTGAAATAATTTTAAGTATATTATTATACTCTTGATTGAATGTCAAGGATGCGTCCCGGGGCGCAAAAAAGCCGCTACCGGTAATCGACGACCGGTAGCGGCTTTAGTTTTTTGGTGGAGGATAAGGGATTCGAACCCTCGGCCTCAGCATTGCGAACGCTGCGCTCTCCCAACTGAGCTAATCCCCCGAAAAAACTTTTTCTCCCCGGCAACGGGGACGGCCGTTAGTACTAAAAAAAGGGGCATCTGTCAATTCTATTTTGAGTCAGGAATCAGCTGTCCGGGTAACGTTTGGCGAGAACCTCGGCAATCGCTTTTTTCAGTTCATCGAGGTTGGCGGCCTTGACCACATAGGCGTCGGACGCCCAGGTGGAGAAATCCTGTTTGTAATCGCTGTAGGCCGAACAGAGGATAACCGGCAGATTGCGGTCGATCTCCTTGATCTTGATCAAGGCGTCAACTCCGGAGATGCCGGGCATCTTGATATCCATGACGACCAGGTCGGGTTTGAGCTCGACAACCTTGGTCAGGGCCTCCTCGCCGTCGGCTGCGGCGATGACCTTGTAGCCCTCTTCCTCCAGTTCTTCGCTGTAGAGCAGGCGGATATTTTCCTCGTCATCCGCCACCAGGATGGTAAATGGTTTCTCTCTCATGTTTTCACCTCGATACGTTTTTTTGATTTTACTGGCGTTTTAGAGGCAGGGTGATGATGACCGTTACCCCGCGGCCGATCTGGTTATGGAGGCGAATATCGCCCTGGTGATTGAGAATGATCCGGTAGCAGATGGTCAGTCCGAGCCCGGTACCCTCATGCTTGGTCGTGAAAAAAGGATTGAAGATATCGTGGATCACCGATTCCTGGATACCGCCGCCGTTGTCCTCGATCTCGATGAGCGCCGCCTGGCGTCGGCTTTCGAGTTCGCTAAAGGATGAACTGCGGATGCGGATAAAACCTCTCTCTCCGTCCTTCCGATCGCTCAGGGCCTGGATGGAGTTGTTGAGCAGGTTGATCAGAACCTGCTTGATCTGGTTGCCGTCGCATTCGACCGGGGGCAGGTCGGGAAGCAGATCCAGCTGAAGCTCGATCTGTCTCTTCTTCAGCTCGCGGGTGAAGAGGTCGGTGGTCTCCCTGATCAGGAGGTTGAGGTCGTGGGGGGTGTAGTCCTCCACCTCGGGGCGGGAGAAAGAGAGGACGTTGTTGACGATTCCTTCCAGGCGCTCGATCTCCTTGGTGATGATGCGGCTGTAGGTTTTTTCCCGGCTCTGGTCGGGGATCTTGCGGTGCAGGCGGCGGGCGAAACCTCCGATCGAAACCAGCGGGTTTTTGATCTCGTGAGCGATACTGGTCGCCATTTCGCCCAAGGCGACCAGCTTCTCGCTCTGGGCCAGGCGCATCTGGGCATTGTTGAGGCTGGCTAGGGAATCCTGCAGGCGCTGATAGAGACGGATGTTGTCGAGGGCGAGGCCTGCGGCGTCGGTGAAAAGGGTGATGTAGTTGAGGTCATCCTCGCTGATGTGGTCGGCGACTCCCATGATCAGGCCGGAAGCTTTTTCTTGACCGGCGAGAGGGATGATCACGATTTTCTGGCCCTCCAGCAGGTTTTCGAGGCGGCTGTCGATGGAGAAGGCCAGCCGCGCCGGGATGATGACCGGTTTGCCATCCGCCAGGGCCTGCTGGAAACGGGGCGGGGTGGTTTCCAGCGGCGGCAGAGTCAGGCCGATAAGTTTTTTCCTGGCCTCCTCCGGTAATTTCTCGCTGGCGGTCAAGAGTTGTCGGGCCAGCTCTTCTCCGTGATCGAGTTCATCGTTTTCTGTCGGAGAAGCGGCAGCGGGGGCGGCGGCGGACAGGGCGTAGAAGACTTCTCCGACTATCGGGTTGTCCCCGCATTCGATATACAGGGCGGCCGGGCAGGCGAAACCTTCCCGGCTGACCAGCGCTCCGAGGGTCAGGCGGATGATTCTTTCGACCGTGTTGGCTGCCAGCAGGGCGTTTTTTATCTGGTGCAGCAGGGTCAGCTGGCGATTGCGCAACAGTGATGTCCGGGAAGCGGTGGCGAGCTGGTCCCGGGTCCGGGTTCGTTCGATGGTTGCCGCCAGGTGGACGGCGAGAATCTCAAGAAGCTCCAGTTCTTCTCCGTCCAGGGGCAGCAGTTCCCGACTTTCCGGGGTATTGATGAGAAAGAATTCCAGGGTTCCCAGGTTCTGGTTGCGGCTCGGCAGGGGGAGGATGATGTGGAGGAGAAAGTGGGAGAAGAACTCCCGGTAGGCGTTGTTATCGCTTCTGTTGCCATTTCGACGGTCGATGACCAGGGGGTGGGACAGGAAACGGACGCGATCGCTTTGCGACCGGCTGACCCGGTCGGCGACAGCCTGCTGTTCGGGGTCGTGACCGCCGAAGTCCATAATTGTGGCCGGGTGCAGGTCGGTGGCGAAGATATGCAGGCGTGAGAGTGAATTGGCGAAGAAAGCCGGGGCTGAATCCGGCAGTTGGGAGAAGATGCTCTCGATGTCGCTGTCGGCATTGAGCCGGGCCCCGATCTGATGCAGAAACTTCAGCTGGTGCACCAGAAGTCGATCCCGTTCCTGAATCATGGAACTGCGCAAGGCCAGGGTGATCTGCCGGCAGATCACCTGGAGAAAGCGGATGCTGTCGGAGGGAACGGAGAAAGGCTGACCGTTGAGCAGGGCCATGATGCCGTAGGCCCGGGTCTCGTCGGCCAGGGGCAGGCACCAGCCGTGGGGGTGACGCTGGAGCAGTTGGTCGTGCGACGGGGTGTTCTCCGGCTCCAAGGGGTTGGGCAGCAGGGTGCCCAGGGGCCGGCAAAGGGGAATTTCCGGAGCCGGGAGCCGGTAGGTGCAGGCCGGTGCCGGAATTCTCAGGGCTCCGCCGGAATCGGCGGCGATTCTCAGTACCAGGCGGCGGCCCCGGGGATGGAGAAGGTAGAAAGCCAGAGTCGGGGCTACGCCCTTCAGGCAGAGAAAACGGGCTATCTGGGTCAGACGATCGCTGATCTGGGAATCAGCGCTGCTGATCTCGATGACTTTGCTTAAAATCTCGTTTTTCTGCTGGCTTTTCATTACTGTTTTTCCACCGGCCTTCCGGGAAGGCTTTTCATTTGCCGGTAGAGCTCTTCATATTGACGGGCGCTGGCCGCCCAGGAGAAATCACAGCGCATGCCGTTGCCCCTCAGTTTCCACCAGAGGCGAGGCTTGCGATAAAGGGCCAAGGCCCTTTCCAGGGTCGCGGCCAGGGCTTCGGTGGTATAGGGGGAGAACTTGAAACCGTTGCCGCGGCCGGTGGCCGGATTGAAATCGGTGATGCTGTCGTTGAGGCCGCCGACCGCCCTGACCAGGGGTACGGTGCCGTAACGCAGGCTGTACATCTGGTTGAGTCCACAGGGCTCGTAGGCGGAGGGCATCAGGAAGATGTCGGCCCCGGCCTCGAGCTGGTGGGCCAGGCGGTTATCGTAACCGCAGATGAAGGAGATCTTCTCGGGGCAGGCCCGGGCCCGATCGGCGAGTCGTTTTTCGATCTCCTTTTCACCCGTGCCAAGGAAGAAGAAAGCGCAGTCGAAACGGTCGATTGCATCGAGAAGCTCGAGAATGAGGTCAAATCCTTTCTGGTTGACCAGCCGGGAAACCATGCCGACCAGGGGTCTGGCGTTCATCACCGGCAGGCCGCATGCTCGCAGGAGTTTCTCCTTGCAGCGTTTTTTGCCGCTCATCCGGCCGATTCTGTAATGGGGCGAGATGTAAGGGTCGACGGCCGGGTCCCAGACGTTGTAATCGACACCGTTGAGAATACCGAACAGATCGTTCCGGCGCTGTTGCAGAACCCCTTCGAGGCCGAAACCGAATTCCGGTTCGAGAATCTCGCGGCTGTAGGTCGGGCTGACGGTGTTTAAGGTGTCGGCGTAGACCAGACCGCCTTTGAGCAGGTTGAGCTGGTCGTAATATTCGAGTTTCTCGTAAGTGAATTCGGACCAGTCGAGCCCGGTCAGGGGGAAAATCTCCTTTTCCTGAATGCCCTGGTAGCCGAGGTTGTGGATGGTGAACAGGGAGACGGCTCCGGAGGCTGTTGAAAGATTCCGGTACAGGGTTTTCAGGTAGACCGGCAAAAGGGCGGTCTGCCAATCGTGGGCGTGGTAGATGTCGACCTCCAGCCCGAGTCGCCCGACGGCTTCGAGAATCGCCCGGCAGAAGAAGATGAAACGGCGGCCATTGTCGGGGTACTCCTCTCCGGGGGGACCATAGAGATGGGGCCGGTCGAAAAAATCGTCCTGGCGGATGAAAAAGGTCCGGCAGCCCGGAAAATCGGGTTCGATTTTTTCCAGAACCACTCCGGGAACCGCTTCTGTTCCCAGGGGCACCGTTATCCGGCTCACCTCGTCAAGGGCCAGGTCTTGGCGCCTGATTTCCTGGTAAAAGGGCAGAAAGAGGGTCAGGTGGTGGCCGCGTTCGGCCAGGGCCCGCGGCAGGTTGCCGGCAACGTCGGCCAGACCGCCGGTTTTGGCGTAGGGTTCAGCTTCGGATACGGCAAAAAGGATATTCATTGTCTTTACCAGTCAGTGGTTTTAGGGCTCTGTCGGCCCGGTGTCGCAGAAACCGTCGGGCCCTTTCTTCCGGCGGAAGTCGGTTCTCAGATTCGGGCTTCGCGCAGGAAACGGGCCGATTCCTCGGGTGGTGTCGGGTTGATGTAAAACCCCGATCCCCATTCGAAACCGGCTACCCGGGTCAGTTTCGGGATGATCTCGATATGCCAGTGGTAATAGAGCGAAGTGTCGATATGGTTCACCGGGGCGGTATGGAGGATGAAATTGTAGGGTGGGGTATCGAGCACCCGGTTCAGCCTTTTCAGGGTGTCGGAGAGGGTCAGGGCCAGGTTTTCGATCATCTCCTTGCTGTTGGCCTGGTATTCATGGGTATGGCGTTTGGGCAGAATCCAGACCTCGAAGGGAAAACGCGGCGCATAGGGACAGACGGCGATGAACTCTTGGTTTTCGCTGACCAGCCGCACTCCCTGGTTGATTTCCTGCTGGATGATATCGCAGAAGATGCAGCGCTCCTTGTAATCGTAGAATTTTTTCGCCCCGTCCATCTCCTCCTTGGCCCGTTTGGGCACGATCGGCAGGGCGATGATCTGGGAGTGGGAGTGTTCGACCGTGGCTCCGGCCGCCAGACCCTGGTTCTTGAAGACCAGGATGTAGCGGAAACGCTGGTCGCCGGAAAGGTCGCGGATACGGTCCCGATAGGCCCACAATACATCCTCGACCGCTTCCAGGGGCATGGTCGCCAGGGTCAGCTGGTGGTCGGGGTTTTCGATGACCACTTCGTGGGCGCCGATGCCATGCATGAGATCGTAAACCCCGTCGCCGCGCCGGACCAGGTCTCCCTCGATGTGGAGAGCCGGGAACTTGTTGGGCACCACCCGCAGGCGCCAGTCGGAATCGTTGGGTTGGCTGCCGGGGCGGCGGTAGGCCAGAATCTCGGCCGGCACGACATCTTCGTTGCCGGGGCAGAAAGGGCAGAAACCGCTTCTCTTTTCCTGTTTCAGGCTGCTGAATTCGGAGGGGCGTTTGCCCCGTTCACGGGAGATGATGACCCAGCGGTCGACAATGGGATCCTTGCGTAGTTCAGACATAGTTCTCTTTCAGGTGGTGGTCAGTGGTTTGTAAAAGTCGGTTTCCAGTCGCCGAACCTATTCTGATTATACTCTTTTTGCTCCCGGAGTCAATCCGATAAAACCCCGGCGGGGGGCATTCTCCGGTCAACGCTTTTGCTTGAGCTGGTACTTGCGTACCGCCCGGTTGTGCTCTTTGAAGGTGCGGGAAAACTGGTGGCGACCGTTATTGCGGGAGACGAAATAGAGGTAGTCGGTCCGGGCCGGGTTGAGTACCGCCCGGATGGCGCTGGCGCCAGGGTTGCAGATTGGTCCCGGGGGCAGGCCCTTGTGCTGGTAGGTGTTATAGGGAGAGGGGTTTTTCAGATCCCGACGCCGGAGGTTGCCGTCGAAATCGTCACCCAAGGCATAGATCGTGGTCGGGTCGCTGGCCAGGCGCATGCCTTTCTCGAGACGATTGAGGAAGACCGAAGCGATCAGCGGCATTTCATCATCGTTGCCGGCCTCTTTCTGGATGATCGAGGCCAGGGTCAGAACCTGGTGGCGGGTCAGGGCGGACGGCGGCGAGGCGGAACTGATCTCCCGCCATTTCCGGTTTCCGGTGGTCAGCATCTTTTCCAGGAACTGCCGGCAGGTGGTGGTCCGGGTAAAACTGTAGGTGCTGGGGAAAAGATAGCCCTCCGGGCCGGAAGCGGGGAGTCGCCATTGGTGCAGCCAGGCGGTATCCCGGCAGAGCTGGTCGAAACGCTCCGGTTTGCAGATCTTCCGGGCTGCAAGTCGGGCCCGGATCTGTTTCTGGGTGAAACCTTCCGGAATACTCAGCCGTCGCTCGACGACCACCCCGCTTTTGAGGATAGCGATGATTTCCAGAGGCGTGGTCGTGGGCGGGATGCGGTACTCTCCAGCTTTGAGTCCGGCGCTGTTGCCCAGCAGGCGGTTGAGGATGACAAACCTTCGGCGGGAACTTATCACGCCTTGCCGTTCCAGCGTGGCGGCGATGTTCTTCAGGGTGCTGCCGTTTGCAATCGTGACAATTTTCGCCACCGACTGCCGGTTTTCCCGATGGGCGAAGTTGTAAAGGTCGGCTCCACCGAGGCCCAGTATGAGGGTGATGATGACTATGGCTGCCAGCAGAAGGCGTCGCATGGTTATTCCGTGGTGGCGGTTTTCCGGCGCTTTTTGAAAAGTCGTCGCATCTCCCGCAGCTCCGGGCTGCCGGCCAGGCCGGCGGCAAGCAGGTAAGCTCCGAGCCCTACGGTGATTCGCAACAATAGCCGCCAGGCGTCGTGAAAGTGACTCTGATAGCTGAAAACGGCAAACGGCAGCTGGCTGCAGGCGAAAATCGCCGCGATCATGATGCCGCAGGCCAGCAGGCTCTGGGCCAGGGCCCGGCCGGCGTGCAGGATCCGGATATCCCGGCCGAGGCGTTTTTTGAGCAGGAAAAGCAGGAGCAGGCAGTTGACCGCGCTCGAGATCGCGGTGGCCAGGGCCAGCCCCAGGTGCTGGAGAAACTGCATCAGGATAAGAGCCGCAGCGAGATTGACGACCAGGGCCACGGCCCCGGCCTTGACCGGGGTCTTGGTGTCCTGGAGTGAATAGAAGGCCGGTACGATGATGCGCAGGGCGGCGTAGGCCCAGAGTCCGACGGCGTAGGCGATAATGGTTTGCGAAACCATGACGGTCGAATGGGCACCGAAATGGCCGCGTTCGAATAACAGGAAAACGATCGGTCGGCTCAGGACGATCAGGCCGGCCATCGCCGGCAGAGTGATGAAAATCAGCAGGCGCAGGGCCAGCGAGAAGGTTTCGGAATAGTTGCGCCAGTCCCGGGCTGCCGCAGCCCGGCTCAAGGCCGGCAGGACCGCGGTGCCCAGGGCGACGGCAAAGACGCCCAGCGGAAACTGGATCAGGCGATCGGCGAAGTAGAGGTAGGAGATGCTGCCGTCGGCCAGGTAGGAGGCCAGCAGGGTGTTGAAGAAGATCGTGATCTGGGTGATCGCCAGACCCAGAAGCGAGGGCCCCATCAGGAGGATTACTCTTTTGATGGCGGGGTGGCGGAAATTGAAGCGTGGGCGAACCGGAAAACCGTGCTTTTTCAGAATCGGCAGTTGCAGGGCCAGCTGGGTCACGCCGCCGGCCAGGACCCCGATGGCCAGGGCCAGGGCGGCGTTGTTGAGAAAGGGAGTCAGGCCGAGGGCCGCGGCGATCATGCAGAGGTTGAGCAGCACCGGGGCCAGGGCCGGGGTCAGGAAATGGTTGTCGGAATTGAGAATCCCCATCGCCAGGGCGACCAGGCTGATGAGCAGGATGTAGGGAAACATCAGGCGGTTGAGGAAGACCGCGAGTGCGAATTTTTCCGGCGTGGCGCTGAAACCGGGGGCGATCAGGGAGATGATCCAGGGGGAGAAGATGATGCCGCAGATAGTAACCAGAGTCAGACAGAGGGCCGTCAGGGTCATTGCGGTCTGGGCGATCTCTTTCGCTTCCCGGCGTTTGCCGGCTTCCAGGTAGGAGGAGAAAACCGGGACGAAGGCTGAAG
>JAADEO010000052.1 GCA_013153415.1 Deltaproteobacteria bacterium | reverse complement strand
CGAACCCGGCGGCATCCTGCAGGGTTTCGATATGGAGCAGGATGACCTTGGTACCGGGATCGTTACCCCAGTACTCGAGGATCTCGGTGGCATTGATATCGGCCTGGTTGCCGTAGGAGGCGTACATCCGGAAACCGAGCCCCAACTCGTAGAGCCGGTTGTTGATGACTTCGCCGACCCCGCCCGACTGGGCCATCACCGAAATCGAACCTTCGACCATACTGGTGAAAGTGAAATTGCAGTAGGCCCGGACTTCGGGATCGGAGTTCATGACGCCCTGGCAGTTGGGACCGAAAACCCGGACGCCGTATTTCTTCGCCACCGCCATCATCTCTTCCTGGAGTTTGACCCCTTCAGGACCGATCTCGCCGAAACCGGCGGTATTGACGATAACGACCTTGACGCCCTTCTTGCCGCACTTTTCGATCTCCTCCGGCACCCGGGTATTCTTGACGATGATATGAGCCAGGTCGACCTCCAGGGGAACATCGAGGATATCCTTGTAGGCGATAAAATTCTTGATGTAGGGAGCCTTGGGGTTGATCGGAAAAATCGGCCCCTTGAAACCGCTCTCCACCAGGTTTTCAACAATCCGGTAACCAATGGTCAGGCGCCGGTTCGAAGCGCCGATAACCGCCACCGCCCGCGGGCGAAACAGTGCATCCAACATATTCATTCCCCTTTGATCATTGCAAAAAAATTAATAATCGTTCAATCGTATGTTCAGAGTTCTCTGGCGATCAAGGCTGCTCCCAACGCCCCGATAGCTTGGGGATCGGGCGGTACCTCGACCTCGTGTTCCAGCAGCTCCCGCAGCATCCGGGCGACGATCGGGTTGTGGTCAACCACGCCGCCGGTCATCACCACCTTGCCGTCGAGGGCGTCCATCTCGGCCACCCGTTTGACGACCGAGCGGAAAACCCCCTTGATGATATCATCGACCGGGACTCCGCGCCGGGCCATACCGAGGATCTCGGTACAGCTGAAAACCGTGCAGAATGAACCGATCTTGACCTCGCCGGCGGCGTTTTCCGCCATCTCGTTGAGTTTTTCCAGCGGCAGGTCGAGCCGGTAGGCGATCTCTTCGATGAAGGCCCCGGTCCCGGCCGCGCATTTGCGGTTCATGGTAAACCCGAGCCGCTCGCCGTCGGCACCTAAATGGATCACCTTGTTATCCTGGCCGCCGATATCGACGACGGTCACCGGTTCGGGAAAATAGAAATTGACCCCTTTGGCGTGACAGAGGATCTCGGTCCGCTGTTCATCGGCGAATTCGACGTTGCGCCGGCCGTAGCCGGTTGAAACCACCCGTTTGATATCACTCCGTTTCCGACCAGCGCTCTCCAGGGCCTCGGTTATCACCCGGTCGGCGGCAGCGGCAAAATCATAACCGCTGCGCTGAACGCTGCGGCCGACAATCCGGCTGTCGCCATCGACCAGGATAGCCTTGGCAGTGGTCGAACCGATATCGATACCAGCAAAACAGTCCATGACCCGTCCGTTAACCATCAAGCTGCTCGATGAAGGCCTCGATCTTGGTGATCGCCTGCTCTTCCGAGTAGCAGCGCAGATCATTGAGGTCGCCATCGATGGTTATGAATGGAATCCCGGTCTCCTTGCTGAAACGCTGGGGCAGACCGTAACGACAGTTGGAGTTATTGGGACAAGTCTTGGCGTCATGGAAGATGATGCCGTCGAACTTGAAGATCTCGAGCATCCGCTTGTAGTAATCTTCCTTGTAGTCATCGTCACGGACAATGAAAAGCTCGGTGTAGGCCCGCGCCATCGAGTTCCAGGGATCGTCGGGATCGAAGGCGGAGAAGATCCAGGAGTTGCAGTAGGTCGAAGCCACGACACAGGTTTTGAGATCGAGAAAAAGCTTGGCGTTTTCTCTCAGTTTACCCCAGATCGGCATCCCTTCCCAGTAGATCCGGTGACGCTCTCCCTCGACCGCGGCAATTCCCTGGTCGACCCAGGTCTGCAGCTCCTTGAGCAGGGTTTCGTAGTAATCGACCGCGACCTGGGTGCCGCGCATGACCACGGCCGGTCCCATGTGAATGGTACCGTCGAAAAAGGTCAACGGCGAGGGGATGTTGGCCGCCATCTCGAGAACATCGCGCCAGAGGTCGGAACAGCGCCGCGAAAGCCGGACCGTCTCCTTTAGCTTGTCTTCGTCGAGCTTGTTGCCGGTGGCCTCGGTAATCTTTTTGGCCAGCTGTTTCATCTGGCCGGCGATGCTGTCGACATGATCCTTGGTGACCTCACCGACATTGACGAAGCTTTCGATCCCGTAACAGGGCACCTTCCACTCCCGGCCGTACCACTCGAACCAGTCCTTGACGTCGCGGCACTGGTTGGTATTGTAGACCAGAACATCGGGTTTGGGTATCGACTCGATACCATCGTAGATCTTGGAAAGCGGGGTGAAACCTTTGAGGTAGGCCCCGATATCGGCAGTCAGATAAGAGCAGATCTCGGGCGAGTAACCGATGGCATTGGCTGCCGGAATACAGTCGTTCGCAGCCCGGGAGGCACCAAGAATGGCGGCGTGGTTTTCAGGAAAATAGACGACGAAACCCATGGCCCGCAATAATTCGGCCGGGCCTACGCTGGTACACCAGGCAACTTTGGGTTCACCCGATTTGCAAGCGGCATCGATCTCGTAAAAGTGATCCGCCATCACCTTTTTCATCAGTCTCGCGGTTTCCAGTTTCTTGATTTCAGCCATCAAACTCCTCCTCGAACCAAACCGTTAGGAAAACAAGTAATAATCAGTGATAACCGCTCTGCAGCGCGCTTTCTCCAGGGGTTTGCGCGGCTTTAGAGAGTGCAAGGACATCAGCAACTTGCATGCCAGCTTCCAAGCTTATGAGAAAAGGGAAATAAAGAGGGGCTTTTCACTGAAAAGGCGGGAAAACCGGGATGATTAAAATTAAATCACCAGCATAAATTTTAACCTCTATACGAACCGCCGGGATAACACTCCGAGACGACAGTCGGGCCGCAGTTTTCCAGAAAGGATCACAATGGCCTATTTCCGAAAGGTGTTTTTCCAGATTTTCTGGAAAGCCATCTCGTAGCGCCGGGCCAGAGAGGGAGACTTGATGACCAGCAGGTTCTCATGATTCCAGCGCTCCGCCGAAGCGGTCCAGTTGAAAGAGCCGGTGGCCACGGTTTTACCATCGACCACAGCGAATTTATGGTGCATGAGGCCGTACTTCCGCATTTTGTAACGCTTCTTTTTCTTCTTCCGGGATTTCTTCGCCAGCCCCCGGGCGTATCGGACATCGACCCCGCGCTGGCGCAGGTAGAAGCCTTTCGAATAGTCGCTTTCATCATTACCGTCGAGAATCAGGCGAATCTTAACCCCTCGCTTATGGGCCCGAACCACCGCCGCCGCCAGAGCCCGGTTAGTGAATGTATAGACAGCGGCATCGATCTCCTTGGCGGCCCCATCGATCAATCTCACGAGAGCGGCTTCGGCCCCGCCCCGGGGGCTGAAGTAGACCTCGGTGGGAGCAGCCCCGCAACAGCCTACACTTCCGGCGACCAGCAGCACCACCAGGATCAAAACCATCCCGAAGGGCCGAACCCCAACTCGCCCGCTACCACTTTTGCGCAATGAATCCGCAGTAATCATCATCGACTCCAAATTTCAGCGTCCCGTCGAAAACTTTTCGACGCCCGGACAGCCCTTTCCCAGAAAACCCGGTGGAGATTTTTACCGTTTCAGCAACTTTCCCCGGAGTTTCAAACTGATAGGGCGGTTTTCAACCCTTTGTCAACAACCTTTGAACAACTCCGTCCCCAGGTTGTCCACAACCTCTGTGAGTAACTGGCAAAAAATCTTTATTTTCCACGAGATAGCCGTCAATGGCCGACCCTTGAAACAACAAGCCCCTGAAAATATTAATGTTTTTCGAATTATACATAACTGTTGAAAAAACCTCGAGTGGAAAAATTCATAACGATTTCAAATGATTATGAAACTTATTCCGCAAAGTTTTCAACAGGATCGGGGGATTTTTCTTCCCGCTTGGCCCGCGACCAGAGCCTTTCCTGCTTTTCAAGCTCCATTTGCGCCAGCCCGGTCCCGGCCTCGCTGGCCATCTCCTCCATACGGCGGAAACGACTCTCGAACTTGCGGTTGGCCCGATCGAGAACCCGACCGGGATCGTAACCGGCGAGCCGGACCAGATTGACCGTCACGAAGAGCAGGTCGCCCAACTCCTCCTCGAGTCGCACGCCCCCCTCGGCCAGCACCTCTTCAACCTCGGCCATTTCTTCCCGGAGCTTGGGCAGCACCGCAGCCGCATCGGGCCAGTCGAAACCGACCCCGGCAGCCTTGCGGCCGAAGGTATAAGCCTTCAGCAGGGGCGGCAAAGAAACCGGCACACCATCCAGAAGAGACGCATACTCTTTACCCTCCTGCTCTCTTTTGATCTTCTCCCAGTTGGCTTTGACCTCTTCACTACTGACCGTCATCTCCCCGGCCGCAAAGACATGAGGATGCCGGCGGATGAGCTTGGCCCGAATCCGCTCCAGAACCTCGTCCAGAACAAAACGCCCCCCATCCTCCCCCAAACGGCAAAAAAAGAGCAGGTGAAAGAAAAGATCGCCAAGCTCTTCGGCCATGGCCGTAGCGTCATCCTCTTCCAGGGCGTCGATGAACTCGTAGACCTCATCCAGGAACTGGTTCTTCATCGAGGCGAAGGTCTGTTCCCGATCCCAGGGGCACCCCTCATCGGAACGCAGTTTACAGATCACCTGCCAGAGAGCGGCAAACTTCCGGCCGGGATCAACAGACGAAACAGGTTGCGATTGACTTTTCATAGGCTTTCCTTTTTAATACCATATCAGCATAACATACCCAGGATGAAGCACAACTTAAGAACGATAGAAACGGATATTCCCTCCATATGGAACTTTTCGGCGAGCTGGAAGGCCTCAAACCCCGCCAGAAAAAAGATCTGCAACGACTTTACCGGAGACGCTGCCAGCCGGAAGAGGTTATCAGCCCGCCTCTGGCCCGCCAGCTGGCCCTGCTCAGCGCCGACTGCGGCAGAGTTTTGGGATTGATGCTCAATCGCCGCGGCCATGTCGAAATGGTCATTGTCGGCGACAGCCAGACCCTGACCATTCCCTCTCTGCACCGCTACCGGCTCGGCCACGGCCGCCTGCGGGGGCTACGCTGCGTTCACACCACTTTCAGCCCGCCGGGCCTGACCCGGGAGGATATCACCGACCTTACGGTTCTGCGTCTCGACCTGATGGCGGTAATCAACCTCGACAGCGCCGGACAGCCGGCCGCCATCGAGATCGCCCATCTCAAAACGGACCAGACCGGAGAGCCGGAAAAGCTGCCAGCGGTAGCCCTGGAAAACCTCGAGCTCGACTGCGTCGAACTTTTCCACAACCTCGAAAACCGGGCCGTAAGCACTTTTCGGCACCAGACCGAAGACCGCAGCCAACAGCGGGCCATCATCATCAGCGTCGGACCATCCCCGGTCCGGGAACTCGAGGATTCGGTCAATGAAATGACCGAATTGGCTCGTGCCGCCGAGATCGCCGTGGTCGACAGCTTCACCCAGCAGCGCCGGCTCGACCCCCAGACCGCGATTGGTTCCGGCAAACTCAAGGAGATCATCATCGCCTCTCTCGACCAGGATGTCGACCTGCTGATTTTCGACCACGATTTGAGCCCGACCCAGGTCAACAACCTTTCGAAACAGACCGATCTCAAGGTCATCGACCGCCCCCTGCTGATCCTCGATATTTTCGCCCGCCGGGCCCGGAGCCGGGAAGGACGCCTCAAGGTCGAGCTGGCCCAGCTCAAATACCGGCTGCCCCGGATTTCCGACAAAACCACGGCTCTCTCCCGCCTGACCGGGGGCATCGGCAGTCGCGGCCCCGGTGAAACCACCCTGGAAATCGACCGCCGCCGGATTCGGGAACGGATTTCAAAACTGGAAAAAAAGCTGAAAAAAACGGCCCGGAGCCGGGCCGTCGCCAGACAGAAAAGAAAAAGAAACCGGCTGCCCCAGGTCTCGATCGTGGGCTATACCAACGCCGGCAAGTCAACCCTGCTCAACACCTTGACCAAGAGCCGGGTCTTTACCGAGAACCTGGCCTTCGCGACTCTCGACCCTACCACCCGCCGGCTACGGCTGCCCCGGGAGCAGGAGATCATCATCACCGACACGGTCGGCTTCATCCGCCGCCTGCCGCAAGACCTGCTCGACGCCTTTCGCACCACCTTGGAGGAACTGGCCGAAGCCGATCTCCTGCTGCACGTCGTCGACAGCAGCCAGGACCCGGAAAACCAGATCGAAACCGTCAACCGGCTGCTCACCGAACTCGACCTGGATCACATCCCCACCCTATTGGTAGCCAACAAGATCGACCTCGTCAACGAAGAGGTCCGGCAATGGCTGGAAAAACATTACCGGGCGCAGGCCCTCTCCGCCAACCGCCCGGAGACCCTGGGCCCCCTGCTGGAGGCCATCGCCCGGGCCCTGGAAATCCAGGGTTCCGTGCCGGTGGAAATCAGCCGCTTACAGTAGTCAGCGGGAAGGCTCCTGAACCAGAGTCCGGTTGAGATAGTCCCGGGTTCCCTCGAGCAGATCATTGAAGATCTTTTTAACCGGCTCCACCGCCGAGATATCGGGATAGCGTTTGCCGGTAAAGAAGAGCCCCCGTTCGTAATCTCCCTCCTGGGAGGCCTTGAGCAAAGCATCCCGGATGCAGAAAGCATGACTGCAGTGTTTGAGACAGCCGTTGCAGGTCTTCGGCCGGATCGAGGAATCCTGGGCCAGATGTTTTTTGACCAGCGGCGTGTTCAGGGCGTTGGCCGGCAGTCCGACCGGCGAAATGATCCGCACCAGGTCGGAAGCCTTGGCATTGATCAGCAGGCTCTTGAAATCCTTATGTACGGTACACTCGTCGCTGAGCAGAAAACGGGTACCGAGCTGCACCCCGGCAGCCCCGAGTTCGAGCATCCGACCGATATCCTGACCATCGACGAAACCACCGGCGGCGATCACCGGGATCGAGACCGCCTCGCAGATGGCCGGCAGCAGATCACTGGTCTTCTCTTCGGTACCGAGATGCCCACCGGCATCACAGCCTTCGACAATCACCGCCGCCGCCCCGAGGCGTTCAGCCAAACGGGCGACCTTGACCGAAGAGACCATGGTAATCACCGGCGTCTTCCACTCCTTGCAGATCGAAAACACGTCCCGGGAAAAACCGGCTCCGGCGATCACGACATCGACTTTCTCTTTCAGGGCCACCAGCACGGCATCTTTGAACTCCCGGGCCGCGACCATGATGTTCAGCCCCAGGATCCCTTTGGTGGCATCCCGGGCTTCCCGCATCTGGCGCCGCAGAGCCTCCATACTCAGGCCGGTACCGCCGACCACCCCTATTCCACCTTGATTGGCCACCGCCGCGGCCAGTTCGGCCGTAGAAATACTGACAGCCATTCCACCCTGGATAATCGGGGTATCGACCAGCTTCCTGCCTATTTGCAATGACGGAATTTTCACTTCAGATTTTCCTTTACTTTTTCCAACAAAAACCTCTATGCTCCGGTTCTCTGACAGAAGGCAGCAACCTCTGTCTGTCAACGGCCGACTGATACCTTTCCGGTCAGCCCGAAAACCCTCTGAGTAAAACCTCTGGCTTATAGTGCTTTTTTGCACTATATGTAAAGTTAAAAATGGTTAACCCGCGGGCTCACGGGCAGGAACGTTTGCCTCCAGCCGCGGATTTATTGTCCCCAAAGCTCTTCTCCCATCCTGAAGTTTTACGGACACGACCTCTAAAATCACAACCGGACCATATCACTGGATACAATGACAACCACCATGCAGAACTCCGATATCTATTCCGAATTGAAACACCTTGACGCCAGGATCGCCTATTTCTCGATGGAGATCGGCCTGCGGGTCGATCTGCCGACCTACAGCGGGGGTCTCGGAGTCCTGGCCGGCGACACCATCAAAGCGGCCGCCGATCACCGCCTCCCTTTCGTCGCGGTCACCCTGCTCTACCGGGAGGGCTATTTCAACCAGCATCTCGATGACCATGGCAACCAGACCGAGGAACCGGTGCATTGGGATCCCGCCACCCTGCTGACCGAATTGCGGGAGGTAACGATCAGGGTGGAGATCGCCGGGCGCAGCATCGCTTTGCGCCCCTGGCTCTATCGGGTCGAAGGGCTGAGCGGCGGGCAGGTGCCGGTGTTCTTCCTCGACAGCGACCTGCCGGAAAACGAACCCGAGGACCGCAAGCTCACAGCCCAGCTCTACGGCGGCGATCGTCGCTACCGTTTGAGCCAGGAGATAATTTTAGGCATCGGCGGTTTGCGCCTGCTCAGGCAACTCGAGATTTCCGGCATCCGCAATTTCCACCTCAATGAGGGCCATGCCGCCCTGTTGACTCTCGAACTCCTGCACCTCTATCGCCGAGACATCGAAGAGACCTGGGATCCCGACCAGGTCTGGGATCACGAACGGGTCCGGCGGCAGTGCGTCTTCACGACCCATACTCCGGTCCCGGCCGGCCACGACCGTTTCGATTACGGACTCGTGGCCGAACTGCTGGGCGATTTCATTCCGCTCGAGGTGCTGAAACGGTTCGCCGGGGAAGAGGACCTCAACCTTACCAACCTGGCCTTGAACCTCTGCCGCCATACCAACGCGGTTTCCAAGTGTCACAGCATGGTCAGCCGACGGATGTTTCCCGGTTACCAGATCGAGTCGGTAACCAACGGCGTCCACTCCCCGAGCTGGACCTGCCCGGAGTTCCAGAAGCTCTACGACCGCTACCTGCCGGAATGGCGTCTCGACAATTCCCTGCTGCGCAACGCCATCATGATCCCGGCCGAGGAGCTGTTCCAGGCCCACCAGGATGCCAAGCAGCGTCTGTTGAAGTATATCACGGATCATTGTGGAAGCAAATTCGATCCCGAGGTCCTGACCATCGGTTTCGCCCGGCGGGCGACGCCCTACAAACGCGCCACCCTGCTCTTTTCCGATCCGGAACGCCTCAACCGGATCACCCGCGAACAGGGGCCTTTGCAACTGGTTCTGGCCGGCAAGGCTCATCCCCACGACGAACCCGGCAAACAACTGATCCGAGATATTTTCACCGCCGCCCGGCAGTTTCACGATAACATTAAAATCGTCTACCTGGAAAACTACAACATGACCCTGGGAAGTCTGCTGACCTCCGGAGTCGACCTCTGGCTCAACACCCCGATCCGCCCCCTGGAGGCCTCCGGCACCAGCGGCATGAAAGCGGCGCACAACGGCGTGCCCAACTTCAGCGTGCTGGACGGCTGGTGGATCGAAGGCTGGATCGAAGGCAAAACCGGCTGGGCCATCGGTCCCCCACCGACCTGTTTCGAAACCCCCGATCCGGAAACCAACCGGCTCGACGCCGAAGACCTCTACGGCAAGCTCGAAAACGAGATCATCCCGACCTATTACCGCAAACGTGAGGCCTGGATCGAGGTCATGCGCCAGGCGATCAGCTTCAACGCCTCTTTTTTCAATACCTACCGGATGTTGCTCGAATATTACATGAACATCTACCGCCAATGAACCGGGCTGAAAAAACAAGAAAAGGTTGACAGGCAAACGGCTGAAATAGTATATCAGCCCGGCTTGGAGTGCGGGGCTTCCCGCCCTTCGACAAGGCAACCATCACCTACTGATCCGGGAGTCGAATCGACCATGCTCGATCTCAAATTCATCCGCAACAACCTCGATACCGTCAAGGCCATGCTCGAGGCCCGCAACAACCGTCTCGGCCTGGAGCGTTTCGAAAGTCTGGACCGTCGCCGGCTGGAACTGCTGGGTCAGGTCGAAACCCTGAAAAACCAGCGCAATACCTGTTCAGACGAAATCGCCCGGATGAAAAAAGCCAAAACCGACGCTTCGGCCGAGATCGCCGCGATGCGCGATATCTCCCGACAGATCAAGGAACTCGATGCCGAGATCGCCGAGGTCGAAAACGAGCTTTACGAGATCGTCTACCTGATCCCCAACCTCCCGCATGAAAGCGTCCCGGCCGGAGGCGACGAGGATGACAACCAGTTCGTCCGCGACTGGGGAGAAAAACCGAAGTTCGATTTCACCCCGGCAACCCATTGGGACCTGGGCGAAAAACTGAAAATTCTCGATTTCGAACGCGGCGCCAAGATCACCGGAGCCCGTTTCACCCTCTACCGTGATCTCGGGGCCAAGCTGGAACGGGCCCTGATCAATTTCATGCTCGACCTCCATACCGAGGAACATGGCTACACCGAGATCCTGCCGCCTTTCATCGTCAATCGGACGACGATGACCGGCACCGGCCAACTGCCCAAGTTCGAAGACGATCTTTTCAAGCTCGAGGGCCTGGATTACTTCCTGATCCCGACCGCCGAAGTACCGGTCACCAACATCTACCAGAACGAAATCCTGGCCAGCAGCGAACTGCCCTGCTGTTTCACCGCCTACACCCCCTGTTTCCGCAAGGAGGCCGGCTCCTACGGGCGTGATACCCGGGGTCTGATCCGGCAGCACCAGTTCAACAAAGTCGAACTGGTAAAATTCGCTAACCCCGACTCCTCTTACGAAGAGCTGGAAAAGCTTCTCGACAATGCCGAGACCGTTCTGAAAAAACTCGGCCTCCACTACCGGGTCGTCAATCTCTGCACCGGCGATCTCGGATTTTCCGCGGCCAAGACCTACGATATCGAGGTCTGGCTTCCGGGCCAGGGAGTCTACCGGGAGATCTCCTCCTGCTCCAACTTCGAGGATTTCCAGGCCCGGCGGGCCAATATCCGCTACCGGCCCAAGGCTGGTGGCAAAACCCGCTTCGTCCACACCCTGAACGGCTCCGGCCTGGCCGTCGGCCGCACCCTGGTGGCGATCCTCGAAAATTACCAGAACGCCGATGGTTCCATAACCGTTCCCGAGGTCCTGCGCCCCTATCTCAAGGGCCGGGAGAAGATAACCGCTTAATCTGAAAAGGGAGGGATGGCCGAGTGGCTTAAGGCGGCGGTCTTGAAAACCGTTGAGCGAAAGCTCCGTGGGTTCGAATCCTACTCCCTCCGCCATATTTTCAACCACGGGAACAGCTCTTTCCCACCCCTGAGCTGATCCTGCGAAAAAGCATACCGGCCGGGGCAATCTCCGGCTTGACTTTTGCGTCGCCATCTGTTAAACGACGCACTCTTCCCGGGTTGCCGGAAAGAGCAGAAGCGAAAACCTGGAGAGATGGCCGAGTCGGCTGAAGGCGCTCGCCTGCTAAGCGAGTATGTGGGGAAACCTGCATCGAGGGTTCGAATCCCTCTCTCTCCGCCACCC
>JAADEO010000079.1 GCA_013153415.1 Deltaproteobacteria bacterium | reverse complement strand
TGGATCTCAGCCTCGATGAATTTCACCGCCTGCTGAGCCGGGCCCGGGGGATCTCCCTGGTCAATTTCGAGGATCTGGGCGGCGGCCGTTCTGAAGATATCCGGGACCCGCTGGAACTTTTCGCTCTGGTAGAGAATGAGGATCCTTTCGCCCTCTGCCGGGAACGCGAGCTGCAGGAGGAACTAGCGGCTGCGATCGATGCTCTCAAGGATCGCGACCGTCTGGTACTCCATCTGTACTACTTCGAGGAAATGAATCTCAAGGAGATCGGCCTGGTGCTCGAAGTCAGCGAATCGCGGGTCTGCCAGATGCGGACCCAGGCCATCATTCGTCTGCGTAATAAAATAAAATCCTTGCGCCACCAGAAAAAATCGGTTAAAAAACATGAATAATTTGCGGGTTTCGCGGGCTTCTATCTGCAGTCCTTGCAATGCCAACCTGTTTTTACACAATATTTGATTTCTAGCTGGTTTATCAAGGGTTTACCGGGATCGAGGGAAGGTTTCCATGGATAAGAATATGAAAATTCTGGTTGTCGATGATTTTTCAACCATGCGACGGATTATCAAGAACATCCTGCGCCAGCTGGGGCTCAATAATGTCCAGGAGGCGGATGACGGGGCCACGGCTTGGCCGAAATTGCAGGCCGAGCCTTTCGACCTGGTAATAACCGATTGGAATATGCCCAAGATGTCGGGCCTGGAGTTACTGAAAAATATCCGCAGCGATGAGAACCTCAAGGATATTCCGGTTCTGATGGTAACCGCTGAAGCCCTGAAAGAGAATATCATCGAAGCGGTCAAGGCCGGGGTCAGCAACTATATCATCAAGCCTTTCACGGCCGAAACCATGCAGGAGAAGCTGGAAAAGATTTTTGGCGACTGATCTCCGACTGGTTGGATGAATCATTTGAAAAGGTGAGAACCGGGGTGGAAAAACAGCCGTCGGTTCCCACCTTTTTTGTTTCCCGGCGGTAAGCTATGGCAGAGTTTTTCACATCCCATCATTTTCGCTCATTCCTGGAGGCTTTCAACGATCCGGTCTGGGTCGTCAATCCCGGTCTGCATTTGGTCTACATGAACCCGGCCGCTCTGGAGAAGTTTTCCCTGGCCGCAGTCCGGTCAGTTGGCCGGCTCTGTTATCAGGCCCTTTTTGAAAACCATCGCCCCTGTCCATTCTGTTCCCTGAAACAGGTTTTCGCCACCGGCCGGGCGGTGCATTCGACCTTCACCCTGCTCGATACCGATGGCCGCAACCATGTTTACGCCCTGGCCAATTTTCCCTGCCGGGGGGCCGGGGGGCAGGTCGAGTACCTGCTTGCCATCTGTGTTGATAAAACTGAAGGCGCCGACCAGTTTGCCGAGATCTCCCGTCTGCAGGGCCTGGCGGCGATGGGGGAATACAGCGCCGAGCTGACGCATGAGATTCGCAACCCCCTGAACTCGATCGAGATCCAGATGGGCCTGCTGCAGCGGATGGCATCCCGTCTGCCGGCCGCCACGGGCGAACCATTTCTCAAGGTGGTGGAGGTGGTGCGCCAGGAGAGCCGCCGGCTCAACTGCCTGGCGGCCGATTTTCTCAAGATCCAGAAAAGCCGCCGCCTCGACCTGCAGGAGTGCGATGTCTTCGCCGAGGTGCGCAAAGTGGTCGAGCTTGTGCAGGAGGAGGCCCGGGAAGCCGGAATCGCGCTCAGGCTCGAATTCGGTGATTCGCCGGCCTTATTACGGGCTGATGCCGGCAAGTTGCAGCAGGCTTTCCTGAACTTGGTCAAGAATGCTATCGAGGCGTTGATCGAGGCGGAAACGGCCGGAGCCGAGATCCGGATCAGCGGTCGTTCCGGAGATGACCGGATCGAGGTGGTTGTCAGCGATAACGGTCCTGGGATTCCCTTTGCCCGGCAGGCGAAGATTTTCGACCTGTTCTATACGACCAAAAGCTTCGGCACCGGTATCGGTCTGCATCTGTGTCGGGATATCATCCGGGCCCATGATGGTGAACTCTCTTTTGTCAGTGATGAAAACGGAACCGTTTTTACTGTGACCCTGCCCCGTTTGGAAAGTGGATATGAGTAAAGCCCCTGATTTCAGGATTATCGTGGTCGATGATGAACCCCGGGTGGTTGAGGGCCTGGTGGAGCTGTTGCGGCTCGACGGCTACGCGGCGGAGGGCTTTTCCCGGCCCGAGCAGGTTTTGAAATATCTGGAGAGCGCAGCTGTCGATTTGTTGCTGACCGATCTGAAAATGCCGGAAATCGATGGTCTCGAACTGCTCGAACGGGTGAAAAATGCCAACCCCGGTATCGGAGTGGTGATGATTACCGGTCAGGGCAGTGTCGATGATGCGGTTCGGGCGATGAAGGCCGGGGCTGACGACTATCTGGTCAAGCCGGTCAATATCGATGAACTGGAAATCATTATCGAGCGCTTGCGCAAGCAGCGGAAATTACTGGATGAGAACCGGGTTCTGCGGGAGGTGGTACGCCAGCGGCAGACCGCGGATCATGATTTCGTCGGGCGCAGCCCGGCCATGGAGAAGATATTTCAGGCGATCCGCAATGTCGCCCCGACCCTGGCCACGGTTCTGATCGAAGGGGAAACCGGGACCGGGAAAGAGCTGGTCGCCCGGGCCCTGCACCGTTTCAGCAATCGGGCCGACAAGCCCCTGATCACGATTAATTGCGCCGCCCTGCATGAAGGCCTGCTCGAAAGTGAACTCTTCGGGCATGTCAAGGGCGCTTTTACCGGGGCGGTGCGCAACAAGCCGGGAAAATTCGCCCTGGCTGACGGCGGGACGATTTTTCTGGATGAGATCGGCGATATGCCGCTTTCGGTGCAGGCCAAGCTGCTGCGAGTGCTGGTTTCCGGTGAATTCCAGCAGGTCGGCGGCGAGAAGACCCATTTTGTCGATGTCCGGGTCCTGGCTGCCACCAACAAAGATCTTCGGGCTGCGGTCAGGGAAGGCGGTTTTCGGGAAGACCTCTACTATCGTTTGAATGTAGTTCAGCTCAACCTTCCGCCCTTGCGGGAACGTCCCGGGGATATTGCCCTCTTGGTCAAGTATTTCTGTGAGCGGATCGCCGCCCGGGAGCAGCGGCCTCCGCTCTATCCCGAGCGGGAGGCGATGCGCCGACTCGAAGCCTACAATTGGCCCGGCAATGTCCGGGAACTCGAAAATGTGGTCGAAAGGGCGGTTATCTATGCCAAAGATCGGCCGGTACAGGTCGATGACCTGCCGGACTATCTCGTGGAGAGCAGGAAGGAAGCAGGTCGTGGCCGGCCGGATGGGAACCGGAATTGTCGCGAAAGGGATCATTTTGCCGGATTGACGATCCGGGAGATGGAAAAAGAGATGATTCTGGCAGCACTTAAGCGTTGTCCCAGCAAGGCGCAGGCGGCTCGTGAATTGGGGATCAGTGTGCGTAAGATAGAGTATCGGCTTAAAGAGTGGGGCTGCTGAGCCGGTTTTTTGCTCAAGTATTTTCCATTCCTGCCGAAATCCATAAAGAAGCACTATTTCCCAAAGCTGGGAAGCCGGAGGTGTGGCAGATTGTTTGTAACGTTATCCAAGGTGAGTTTGTCATGATAGACGACGCGAACCCGATTACCGGGGTTGTTCTGCAACCCATCATGCCGAGTGACAGGATTCAGAGTGATACGGGCTCCAGTGTGCGGGGGGTCGTTGAGGTCGGGGGACGGATTCTCCACGTTCGTAAAGGGCGGACCCGGGGCCGGCGCTTTTCCCCGATTCCCTACAGCGGTGTCAACCGCCGGGGTCAGCGCAACTCGCGGCGTTCCACCCAGGTGGCTGACAAGGCTGGTGATCGGGTGGTGACCCTGCTGGTTCCGTCAGGCCAGGTACTCGACAATCTGGTCGGCCGCGAAGTCCGGCTCAAGGTGATTTCCTGAGCCGGCAGCACGAAGTTTCCGATCCCGTTGCTTCAAGTTCTGTTGCCGAGTGTCAGGGAGTGGGTCAGTCTCTGGTTTCAGCCGCGATGTAGGCGCTGGTAAACTCTTTCAGTCGTTCGAAGGTTTTGCGGCTGGTGGCGTGTTCCAGGCGGCAGGCGTCGAGTTCGGCGGTTTTCTGATCGAGCTTCAGGACATCCGTCAGAAAACTGTAGAATGTTTTGTGACGCTCGCCTATTTCACGAGCGATTTTTTCGCCCGCTTCGGTCAGTGTCAGGTAGCTGTAGCGCTCGTAATTGACCAATCCTTTTTCCGCCAGGCCTTTCATTGCCCCGGTGACGCTCGGCATCTTCACCTTCAGTCGCTGGGCCACATCCCGAACCCGGGCCACCTTCTGCTCTTCCTGCAGATTCATGATTACTTCAAGGTAGTCCTCCATGTTCGAGGTCAGCTCTTCGCGTTCGTCGGTCTTTTCCATGAAGTAATCCTTTCCTGTCCGATCCGGGATTTTCATCTCATCTTAAGTTTCTTAGGCACTCATAAGTTAAATATCTTTATCCCTCCGCTTTGTCAAATAGTTCCTCTCTCGTTTCTCTCCCTAATGCGTGGTATAAAAGTTGCTGCCTAGCTAGTTGAATGATTGTAATCAGAAAGTTTTTCCCTGGTTTACGGACTGGGCAACCAGCTGGCAAAAAGGTAAGCGAGATTGCATGAATCATGAAATTTATACCGCTTTGAGCGGCGCCTTGGCCAATGACCGACGCCAGGAGATTTGCGCCAACAACCTGGCCAATATCAACAGCGGCGGGTTCCGGCGCGATGTTCCCCTGTTCGCTACGGTCTACGATCAGGTCAGCGGCAGCAGTCCGTCTCCGGGAGAGGCCCCCAAGGCAAATGAGCACAATGCTTTCGTGGTACACGCCGGCAACTGGATCGATTTTCACGAGGGAGCCATGCAGGATACCGGCAACCCGCTTGATATCGCTCTTTCCGGAGAAGGTTTTTTCGTTCTTCAGAGGGCAGCTGACGGCCAGCTCTACTATACCCGGGATGGCCATTTTCGTCTCAATGAGCAACGTGAGCTGGTCGCGGCCAACGGCGACAAGGTGATGGCGGCCGGCGAAGAGAACCAGCCTTTGCGCCTGGCCGGAGACAACCCCGGCGGGTCCAGCGATATAAAATTCGGGAAAATGGGCGATATCGTAGTCGACGGTCAGCCGGTCGGCAGTCTGCGTCTGGTGACCTTTGATGACCTCCAGGGCCTGGAGAAACTGGGGGCCGCCGGTTTTCTCGAGACCCGGTCTTCCGGGCCGCCCCGGCCGGCCGAGGTTGAGGTTTTTCAGGGCGTCAGGGAGCTTTCCAACGTCAACGTTCTGGAAGAGATGGTCAATATGATCGAGGTGGCTCGTCAGTATGAGGCCCAGCAGAAGATTATCGTTGATCTCGACGAGGTCAATAAAGAGAGTGCCAAAGGTTACAGCGGATAAAATCCGTGAAACGATACAGGGAGTAAGATGAGATGATCAGAGGCTTGTTTACATCCTCAACCGGGATGACCGCACAGCAGTTGAATATTGATGTGATTGCCAATAATCTCGCCAACGTCAATACTACCGGTTTCAAAAAGAGCCGGGCCGATTTCCAGGACCTGATGTACCAGACCATGACCCGGGCCGGAACCACCTCGGCGACCGGGGAGGAGTTGCCGGTGGGTCTCCAGGTCGGGCTCGGTACCAAACCGGTGGCGGTTTTCAAGATTTTTACCCAGGGTAATTACCAGGAGACCGGCAACGAACTCGACATGGCGATCGAGGGGGACGGTTTTTTCCAGGTTCTGCTCTCGGATGGTACCACCGGTTACACCCGTTCCGGAGCCTTCAAACTCGACAGTAACGGCAATGTCGTAACCACGGATGGCTATACCCTGCAGCCGGCCATCAATATTCCCAGCGATACGACCCAGATTACGATCACCGCCGACGGCACGGTTTCGGTTATCCAAGCTGGTCAGCCGACCTCGACTCCGGTCGGCAATATCGAACTTGCCAGTTTCTCCAATCCCGCCGGTCTCGATGCCACGGGGCGCAATATTTTCAAGGAGACCGATGCTTCCGGAGCCCCGACTACAGGGACCCCTGGCGCCGATGGTCTCGGAACCATCAGTCAGGGTTTCCTGGAGATGTCCAATGTCTCGGTGGTCGAGGAGATGGTCAACATGATTGTCGGCCAGCGGGCTTACGAGGCCAATTCGAAATCGATTCAGACCTGTGACGAGATGTTGAAGACCGCCAATACCCTGAAACGCTAGATGGCTTTGTGAAAAGATCACCTGCTTCGTTGCTCGAAAAGTCTTCGTCACTGCAGCGTATTTCTATATACGCCTCATTCCTCAGCTTTTCGGCGCCTCGCATCTGAAGCTTTTTACTGTGCCATCCTGTTTTTGCGAAAATGAGATTTATCGCGTGACCATCAAGCGTTAAAATTAAAGGTAAACGTGGCGATGAATGTACGAGTGAATATGAATAGAAGATCAGTGGTTTTCGGTATGGGGTTGCTGTTCCTCCTTTGTTGCCTGCTGGCGGGGACGGCGTTTTCGGCTACCGGGATGGAAAACGATCCGCTGAATCTTTGCCGGGCCCGCTTGCTGGCGGCGATTGGGAAAAGTTTGCCGGGTGTTGAAGAACTCAGCTTGCGGGGCAACCGGGAGCTGGATCAGTGGTTGAAGAAAAACTGTGCGGCCGGCCAGCAAGTGGTCGTGGTCCAGGTCGGGCGCTGGAATCGGAAAAACGGCATTGTTCCGGTTCAGCTCGAACTCGATGACGGTCCGGGACACCGGATTCGGCGCTGGTTCAAGCTCGAAGTTACGGGTAAACGCCGGGTGCTGCTTGCAGCCCGGGATTTGCGTCGGGGGGATCCGGTTCGTTCCGGGGATTTCGTTTCCCGCCTGGTCGATTGCCGCGAACTCAGGCGTGAATCCGTCAGCCGGTTGCCTGAAGACATGATCTATCAATTGACCTGCAATTTAAAGGCTGGTGAAATAGTGCCGGCTAGTCGTCTGAAGCCCTACCGGTTGATTCGGCGCGGCGAGCTGGTGCGGGTTATCCTGCAGCAAGGTGGTATCCGGATCTCGACCCGGGGTGTGGCTATGGGCAATGGCGCCCTGCGGGAAGTGATTACTGTCAAGAATCCGAGTTCGAACAAAATCTACCAGGCCCGGGTGACCGGTTCCGGAGAGGTTGTCGTGGTTTACTGATGGACTGTGCCAGGTTGCGCCGTCTCCCTCCGGGTCGGCTGGGCTGTGCAGGTTTAATAAGGATGGGGAAGTTGAAATGAAAATATCTTTGCGGGGTCTGGTAGTGGCCGGGATTGCGGTATTTGCACTGTTGTCTCTAAGTGGTTGCGCCTCCAACTCCACCGCGACGGGGGCGGTGCCGGTGGTGACGCCCGGCCGGGAAGTGGTCAGCAGTCCACGCCGCTACGGTGAGGAGCGGCGTGAATATAAAAATGGTTCGCTGGTCAATTTCGAACAGAACTACAACAATGACTTTTCCCAGATTTTCAGCTCCCGCCGGGCCCGCCATGTCAATGATATCGTTTATATTCTGGTTTCCGAGGACTTCAAGGGTAAAGGTGCAGCCTCGACCACCAGTGATGGTAAGAACAGTTCCAAATTTTCGGTTCCCACTCTGTTCAATTTGAAGCAGTACCTGGGTGGTCTGGGAGAGATGAATACCTGGCTCGAGACTGAGCGGGAGAACAAGACTTCGGGTTCCGGGGCGACCAGCCGCAGCAATACCCTGACTGCCAGGATCGCGGCCCGGGTGGTGGAAATTTTGCCCAACGGCGATTTCCGCATTGTCGGCACCCATTTTACCCAGGTTAACAACGAGGAACACTATGTTACGGTTTCCGGGATTATCCGGCCGACCGATATCACCGCTGACAATTACATTCTCTCCTCGGCAATCGCTGATGCCCGGATCGAATACAGCGGCAGCGGCAGCGTCGGAACCAAGCAGCGGGTCGGCTGGGGGACCAAGATTCTCGATCTGGTCTGGCCTTTTTAATAAGGTGCCGGAGGCTGAAGCCGATATGAAAAATACCTTTCAGGATTCTGATGCCATGCGAAAAAGCGGGAAATATCTGGTTTTTGTTCTGCTGGTCTGCTTTCTGCCGGTGCTGCCGGCAGGCGCGGCGAGGATCAAAGATTTCGCCCATATCAAGGGCGTACGCAGCAACCAGCTGGTGGGTTATGGTCTGGTGGTTGGACTGGATGGCACCGGCGATGATACCAAGAAAGGCAAGTTCGCCAGCGAGGCGATGGCCAACATGCTGGATAAATTCGGTATCTCGGTCGATCCCCAGACGATCGATCTCGATAATGCCGCCGCCGTCATGCTGACCGCGGAGCTGCCGCCTTTCGCCCGTAACGGCAGCCGTCTCGATGTTCTGGTCTCCTCGATCGGGGATGCCAAGAGTTTGCGGGGAGGAACCTTGATGCTGACCCCGTTGCGAGGTCCGGATGGACGGGTTTACGCCATGGCCCAAGGGCCGGTTTCGGTCGGCGGTTTCAGTCTCGGTGGTGGAGGTGGCCGCCAGGTCAAAAACCATCCTACGGCCGGCCGCATCGCCAATGGCGCCATTGTCGAACGGGAGCCGCCGTCGACGATGTTTGTCGGGGACGTTGTGGTCCTGACCCTGAATATGCCCGATTTTATGACCGCATCCCGGGTCGCCAAAGTGATCAATGGTACTTTTCACGACAGTATAGCGACGCCTCTGGATGCCGGAACGGTTGAAGTTTCGCCGCCGAGCCGGGATCGCAAGCTCCTGATCCCGTTCCTGGCGGTGCTGGAGAATCTTCAGGTGATGCCCGATACCCGGGCCCGGGTGGTAATCGACGAGCGTACCGGGACTGTGGTGGTCGGCAACCAGGTGACGATCGATGCGGTGGCCGTGGCCCATGGCGATCTGAGTATCCAGATTTCGGCCATGCCGCTGGTTTCTCAACCGCCACCTTTGTCGGCAGGCAAGACCGTGGTTACAGCTGATCAGCAGGTGGCGGTGCAGGAAGAAGAGGGCAAACTGGTGGTAGTGCCCCGAGGGGTCAATATCGATGATCTGGTCAAAGCCCTGAATGCGATCGGCGTGTCACCGCGTGACCTGATCGCCATTTTCCAGGCGATCAAGGCCTCCGGGGCCCTGCATGCCGAACTTGAGGTGATCTGATGCTTGTTCCCGAAAATGACGGACTGGTATGGGCTTTGCTGAAGTATAGTCAGGAAGGTCTCATGGAGGAAAAAAATGCCGGGTGAGATTCTTCCCGCGTTTGGACTCAAGGCGGTCGGTGATCGGGCGGCGGATGTGCAGTTGCGACGGTCCCAGACCGCTGCGGCCGCCCTGGACTCTGCCGGGGAAGCAGAGAAAAAGGCCAAGCTGGACGAAGCCTGCCAGGGGTTCGAAGCGCTGTTTATCAATATGTTGCTGCAGGAGATGCGGAAAACAATTCCCGACGATGGCCTGTTGCCGACCAGCAGCGCCATGCGGACCTGGCAACAGCTCTTTGACAATCAGTTGGCTGAGACCCTGGCTTCGAAACAGGAGATGGGGCTGGCAAAAATGCTGTATCAGCAGCTTCAGGATCTGGGATGAGAAAAGTTGTAAAAAAATGTTAAAGTTTTTTCGTGGCCGTCCGATAATAGACGTACGAACAGAATTCAATCAGGAAGGTACACGATTATGAGTATAAATGGTGTGGGCTCCGCCCTTTACAGTGAAGCGTTGAGGAACCTGGAGGCGAATCGGAAGAGCGATTCCGAACGCAAGGCTGGCAATGCCATGGAAGGCGCTGCGACTCGGGAAACCGGAGACAAGGTGACCATTTCTTCCCGCGGCAATGATCTGGGACGCTTGGTGGAACTGACCAAGGCCGCACCTGAGATCGACAGCGAGAAGGTGGCGCAGGTCAAAAGCGCCCTGGAAGATGGTTCTCTGGCGGTTGACAGTCGTGAACTGGCAGCTAAGATGTTCAAAGAGATGAGCCTCGAGAACTGGTTTTAATTTCAAGACTCCCCGATATCAATTTCACGCCCCCGGAAACGGGTGCGTTTTGCCGGCCCTGGATATGCAAATGTCCCGGGCCTTTTTTATGGGCCGACTGATTGAAATGATGTGAATGGAAAGGGATAAGTAGATGGTTGCGGATCATTACCCGGAGCTGGCTGTGTTACTAGAACGGGAAGTCGAGGTATTGAGTCTGGTCGCTGATTTCTACCAGCAGTTGGCTGGAGAGTTAAGCAGTGGTCGTTTGCCGGAGACCGCCCGTTTCCTGGCTGTGGGGGCGCATGCCAGTGATAATCTTGGACAATTGGCCAAACAGAAGAAAGATCTGTTGCGGCGGCTGGGGGTTGATTCCTTGCGCCGGCTGCTCGAGAATGACCGGCCCATGAAAGTCCGGCGGCTGGTCAGCACCCGGGGTCGGGAGATTGTAGCCCTGCAACGGGTTATAATGGCCAATGCCAAGTCGATTCATCACTCTCTTGAGGCCTTGCAGATGGTCAATCAGCGCTTCAACGATTTTTTTCTCCAGCTCTGCCCGGCAACGATTGCCTACCGGGAGAGGGGCAATATGACTGAAAACGCAGCCCTTTACAGCGGGGTGGAACTGGACGGTGTAGCGTAAAAAGGAGCTTGAAATGTCTGTAGGTCTTTCCAATGCCCTGAATACCGCCAAGGTCGGCATGATGGCGAATATGACCGAGATCGATATCATCAGTCATAATGTCGCCAATGCTGATAATCCCGATTATCATCGCCAGGTAGGTCATCTTGAAACCACCACCCCGATTCCAAGTGGAATTGGCCCCCGTGGTACCGGGGTCCAGGTTAGTCGGATCGAATCTCTATATGATCGTTTTCTTTTCAGCCAGGTCAACTATGAGCAGTCCAACCAAGGGCGTTGGGAGGCTCTGGCCAGTGGCCTTGGTGACGTAGAGCGGGTTTTCAATGATCTCGATGGCAACGGCCTGGCGACGCAGATGTCGGAATTCTGGGGGGGATGGGATGATCTTGCCAATCATCCCGAGGGTGTGGTCGAGCGGGCCTCTCTGGTAGGCAAAAGCCAGACTCTGGTTGGTACGATCAATAGCATGGGAGATGACCTTGCTTTTCAGCGTAAGGTTTCGAATGATTATTTTGTCAAGGGGATCGAAGATATCAACCGTCTGGCCGACAGTTTGCGGGATCTGAACCAGGAGATCATGGGTTCGGAAATCAACGGCGGCCAGGCCAATGACTTGCGGGACAAGCGCCTGGGTATTATTTCCGAACTCTCGGAACTGGCAGATGTCGACTATAACGAGACTGAGGGTGGCCAGTTCAATGTCATGCTGCAGGGCGGCAAACCCCTAGTGCTGGGGTCGGAAGTTTTTCATCTAAAGGCGCGGGCTGATGACAATGGCGACTATCATGCATATTTCGGTTCTGAAGGTATCAGTCTGGATGAGGATTTCGGCAGTGGCAAGATGACCGGGTGGATCGAGGCCCGTTCTCAGTTGATTGAAACCCAGGATGATTTGAACCGTTTGACCAGTGCCCTGATCTTCAACGTCAACCAGCTTCATTTTAAGGGCTACGATTTGG
>JAADEO010000127.1 GCA_013153415.1 Deltaproteobacteria bacterium | reverse complement strand
GATTCTGATTGTAATGCCGCAGAGGCCCGATTCCAGAGCCAGGGAGGTGAGCTCGTTTTCGTTGAAAGGAGCGATAGCTGCGAGGTAATCGATGAAACGGGCGCTGTTGAGCATGAAGGTGTAGGCGGCCTGCTTGACCGCCTCTCCGGCGGCCACGGCATTGTCGGCGTTGAGCTGGATGATCTGGGCCAGGAGTTGGGTGTGCTCGCGGGTGTGACGGTAGAAACTGCGTTTTTCCTGGTCTGCCTGCCAGAAGAAATAACCCAGTACGACTAAAATCAGCGCCGCGAAAAGAAACAGGTTGGAGATCCAGAGCGGCAGTTTCCAGATTCTTTTTTCAGTGTCCGCCATGGCCGCCCTTTCCCCCGTGTCCACCGGCGAAGCGATGTCCCCGACGTCGTAGCCGGGAGCGGACCCCGGTCGGGTCGGATCCCCTTAAAGGGGTGATCTTGAAAACGGTTTCCCGGGCGTTGGTATTGCTCCAGATCCTGACCAGATCGCCTTTTTTCAAATTTTCCGGTAGCTCTTTTCCTGGAATTTCGATGGTCATAAGGGTCTCGCTCCGGTCGTCTGCAGAAAAAACACCGGTTCTGTTGATCGTCAGCCGCACGGTTTTGTCCCGGGTTTCGATGCCGGTCACCCGCCCGGTTCGCAACTCCCAGGCCGAGGCCGGACTGATCAGCATGAGTAGCCGGGCCGCAAGGATCAGTATGAATATTTTAGACGTCCGAGCCATTGGTTTCTGCTGTAGTCATCCGGGTCGATATCGGAGTTCCGGTTGTAAAACTGCCATTCGGCTGATAGTGTCAGACCCTGGTGCCGCCATGCCAGGGTGATTCCGGTGCCATAAATCTTTTCGGTACGGCTCTGTTGCTTGAGCTTGTAGCGATAAGGCGTCCGTTCGGCGCTGGCATTCAGTTCGCATTCGAACTCCTGGCACGGGTGCCACAGGAGGCTGAGGCGGGTACCGAAATTGCGGTTTTTTTCCGCATCGATCGAGGAGTGGCGGGTCTGCCAGAAGAATTCCGCGGTGGTGTCCCAGAAGGGGTCGAGCGCGAAAAATGCTTTCAGTCCGGTTGCCAGGATACGGTCACTGCGGTCTCCCCAGTTGTGGTGCCGTGGAGACAGGCCGGGATGGTGATTCTTTTCGGAATGGCGACTGTTTCCTCCGGAATGGGAACCCATTCCGGGAAGGTCGTAATCTGAGCGGTACTCTTCCCAGTCGATCCGGTTCTCCCACTCCAGGGTGAGGCGGGATGTGGCGAACCAGACCAGTCGGTTTCCGAGACTCAAAAGGTTGAAGTCGTTGTCTGCGACCAGCTGGTTGCGGTTGGCTGCGACCTCGGTGAAAAATTCGATTGCACCGGAGAAACGAGACAGGTAAGTAGAGCTGGTCAGACCGCCGCCCAACTGCCAGGTATCATCCAGACCGTCGTAATCACGGTAGCCGGCAAAACCCTGCAGGGTGAAAGTCGTCTGGCTGTCGGCGGGAGTCGGAAGTTGCAGGTTGAGATCCAGCCCGCTTTCGACAAAGGCCGCCCCGGATGCCCCTTTCTCCTGATAAGGGTTGCCGTCATAACCTCCGGCGGTATGGAAATTGAGCTCGAATGCCGCAGCGCCGTGGCCCTGGAACAGTATCCAGAGTCCGGCCGCCAGAAAAAAAAAGAATCTTCTGACTCCGGTGGAATTGGTATCGATCATAAAGTGCAGCCCTGCCGAATGTAGGTCATAAATTCCGCACCACCCGATCCCGCTGGAAGGAGCGGTTGGGAGGCGGGTGAAAGCATGAGGGCTGTATTTTAGCATAAATCAAAGGTCAGCGAAATCTTTTCGTCAGCGGGCGCGATGGATGATGCAATCGGCCGGGATCTGAATTTTTTTATTGCCGGGTTTCCCGGCCTTGAATTTGCTCCGCAAGCCTTGTGCCATTTCCTTTAATGTTGTATTTGGCGGTTGTAGTGAAGGTTTTTCCGGGCGAGCAAGCTTTGCCAGCGACATTTGCCGTCTTGGTTCGACAAAATTGTCGAGCTCGGTGCTGTTTATTCGTAGCTTACAGATTCATTTTCTGGTTTGGAAAACCAGAAAATGTTCTGATGAGTGTGCTTTTTTGCAACCCGTGGAAATGATTTTGGGGTGCGGGCCTTTCAGCTTGCGGGTCTATCTCCGCAACAGATATGATATTCGAGGAGTGTATGCATAAATCCCGTTTTCATTACGCCTGGCATATCGCCTGGGCCGGAATGCTCTGTATTTTTGCCTGTCTGGGGCTGGGTCGTTTCGCCTTGGGGATGCTGCTGCCGGCGATGGGCAAGAGTCTGGCCCTGAATTATGCGCAAATGGGGCTGGTCGGAACCGTTAATTTCATCGGCTACCTGGTTTCGGTCCTGGCCTGTGGTCCCTTGTCCGAACGATTCGGTTATCGGCGGGTCATCTTTAGCGCCCTGTTGGTTATCGGCATTTCGATGATGCTGATCAGCCGCTCCGCGAGTTTCAACCTTTTGATGGTGCTCTATTTCCTGACCGGGATGGGGAGCGGGGCGGCCAACGTGCCGATGATGGCGCTGGTCTCTTCCTGGTTCGCACCCGGGAAACGGGGCAAAGGAACCGGTTTTGTGGTTATCGGCAGCGGTTTTGCGATCCTCTTGTCGGGTTGGATGATCCCTCTGATCAATTCCGCCAACGGCCCCGAGGGCTGGCGTATGAGCTGGCTGGTGTTGGGAGTGATAACGGTAACGGTAAGCTTCATCTGCTTTCTGGTGTTGCGGGACGACCCCCGGGACAAAGGTTTGAGGCCGTATGGCCAGCCTGCCGGATCGCCTGAAATGTCCGCTGAAGCGGGAAATACCGGTAGCGTTTCGGCTGCCGATGAAAAGAGAACGGGGCGAAGCAACCTGGGGGCAATCATCCAGATGGCGGCGCTCTATTTCCTTTTCGGTTATACTTACGTCATCTACGCTACTTTCATTGTTACCAGTCTGATCCAGGATCGCGGTTTCAGTGAAACCGCAGCGGGCGGCTTCTGGTCCTGGATCGGACTCCTCAGTATCGTGTCGGGTCCGGTTTTCGGCGGTCTGTCGGATCGTATCGGGCGCAAATGGAGTCTGGCTCTGGTCTTTCTCATTCAGTCTGTAGCCTATTTGCTAGCCGCCCTGCCGCTCTCCGGTTTCTTCATTTACCTCTCCATCGGTTGCTATGGAATCGTCGCCTGGAGCGTTCCTTCGATCATGGCGGCCCTGGTCGGCGATGTCGTTGGTCCCCAGCGGGCGGCCCGGGTTTTCGGGCTGATCACTTTTGTTTTCGCCATGGGACAGATTGCGGGACCTGCGGTCGCCGGGCTGCTGGCCGAACATTCCGGCAGTTTTCATTCATCTTTTCTGATGGCGGCAGGTTTTGCCCTGGTCGCGGTGGTATTGTCGGTTGCTTTCAGAAACCGGGGCGGCTGTTGTTGATAACACCGCCCCGTTGGGGAATGAATTGTCAAGAACTGGTTGAATATCTGGTTGCGATGTATTAAAAAGATAGGAAAGCGGATTTGTTTTTGCTGGGCATATTCGGCGATAAAGGATGAGTTTATGCGTTTTTACTGCCTGATAGCGGGGCTGGTTGGGGCCGGGGTGCTGATTTTCAGCAATGTTCTGCCGGCTGCGGAAGTCAGAGTCTGGAAAGACCCGGTTGCCGGGATTGAATTTGTCAGGCTGTCTGGCGGCAGTTTCGTGATGGGGCAGTCGGAGCAGGAGAAGAAGCTGCTGATCAAAGCTCTGGGACGGGACAAGTATGAAAAATATTGTGCCTGCGAATGCCCTCAGCACAAGGTGACGGTTTCCGGGTTCTGGATTGGCAGGTACGAAGTCACCAACGCCCAGTATCGTCTTTTTGATGCTACTCACGACAGTGGTTCATTCAAGGGTTTTTCGTTGAATGGGGACTGTCAGCCGGTAGTCGAGGTCTCCTGGAATGAAGCGGTCGCTTACGCCGATTGGCTGTCACGTAAGTGCGACCGTCGTTTCCGTCTGCCGACCGAGGCCGAATGGGAGTATGCCTGTCGGGCCGGGACCAGCACCATGCGCTACTGGCCGAATGATGAGCCGGCCTGCCGGTATGCCAACACCGCCGACCTCTCCGCCCGGAACAGGTGGCCTCTCTGGTCGACTGATGACTGCGAGGACGGTTTTCCGGTTACGGCCCCGGTCGGCAGTTTCGAGCCCAATGGCTTTGGTCTTTACGACATGCTGGGTAATGTCTGGGAGTGGTGTTCGGACTGGTATGCCAAGAATTATTACAGGGTCAGTCCGGAGCACAATCCCCGGGGCGTAGAAGCGGGTAAATACCATATCGCCCGGGGCAGTTGCTGGGATAATCCTCCCCGATATGTCCGTTCCGCCAGCCGTAACTATCGCCTGCCGGGAAACCACAATTATGGCATCGGTTTCCGCCTGGTACTCGAAGCTGACGGGGAGAACCGATGAGCTCTTTCCGCTTGACGGTTGAAAAATTCGCTCCCCCGGGCAACGGTCTTGGCTTTTACGGAGGCAAGGCCGTTTTTGTTTCCGCGGCAGTTCCCGGAGATGAGCTTGAGGTGGTCGTAGAAAAAGAGAAAAAGAACTATATTATCGGATCATTAAAGACCATTCTTAAAGCGTCGCCTGATCGTTGTCAGGTGCCCTGTTCGGTTTATATGGAGTGCGGCGGGTGCGATTTGTTGCATCTGGATTACAGCAGACAGACAAGTTTGAAGCTGGAGATGCTGAATGAAACCCTGCGTCGGGCCGGAATCGATTGTGTTTGCAGCCTGATCCCGGCTCCCGGGCAACGGGGATGGCGGCACCGGGCCCGTTTCCATTATGACCCCAAACTTAATCGACTCGGTTTCCGGGCCCGACGGCGCCATCACGTGGTTCCCGTCAACCGCTGTCTGGCTCTTGACAAAGAGCTGATATCTCTGGCGGAGAAGCTGACCCGGGATGAAACACTGCCTCCCGATGCAACCGGCGTCAGCGGCCTGGTTTCATCCCGAAAAGAGGTTGCAGCCCAGGGCTGGCGCGAAAAACAGATGATCCCCCTGGGAAGGATTGCGACGCTGGTACGCGAAAATTATGGTTGCGGGGAGATGGTTTTGTCGGCTGCCGGTTTCGCCCAGGCCAATCCCGGGGTCGTTTCCCTGATGCTCGAGGATCTCAAAAAGCACTGCCCAAGGGTCGGAAATACCATGGAACTCTATGGCGGCAGTGGAACCTTTTCACTATTCCTGGCCGCGATCAGCCGGCAGGTGACGGTTTGCGAGAGTGACCGGGCGGCCGCAACCCGGGGGCGGGAGAACGCCGCACGCAACGGTCGGGACAATGTCCGGGTAATCCACGTGCCCTCGGAAAAAGTGAGATTTCCCGCCGCGGTAGATCTGGTTTTCGTGGACCCTCCCCGCAGCGGTCTCTCGCCGCTCGTGCGCAGAAAGATCCTGGCGAGTGGGGCTTCACGCTTGGTCTACGTCAGTTGCAATCCCGCCACTCTGGCCCGGGATCTGGCCGCTTTCGCTCAGGAGACGGAAGGTTTCCGGGTTCGGCGGCTGACCGCCTTCGACATGTACCCGGGTACCACCCACCTGGAAACGATCGCTTATCTCTCCCGCTGAGAGGCGGGTTCTTGTAGCTTTTCGCCGCTATTTTTCTTGAATTCCAGTTTGCTCAGGTAGAATTCGATCGCCTGTTTGGCAATCGGGGCGGCCGTGGAACCGCCGTGACCGCCGTGCTCGACCAGGACGGCGACGGCGATCTCGGGGTTGTCGAAAGGCGCGAAAGCCGCGAACCAGGCGTGATCGCGAAAACGCCAGGGTATCTCCTTGCCCTTTTTCAGATCTTCCAGGCTCTGTTTGACGACCTGGGCGGTTCCGGTCTTGCCCGCCATCTCCCACCCTTTTTTCTTGATCCGGGAACGCCAGGCGGTACCATGACGCTCGTTGACCACCTGCCACAGGGCTTTACGGATGACCTGCATGTTGAAATTGCTGATCTCGACCCGGCGACTTTCCGGGGCTTTCCCGGTGCGGGGTCCGGTTTTTATCAGGTGTGGGGGAAAGTAGGTGCCGCCGTTGGCGAAAACCGTATACATGGCGGCCATCTGCAGAGGCGTGGCGGTCAGGTATCCCTGACCGATACAGACCGCCAGCGAATCCCCGGTGTACCACTGGTCGTGGACGTGTTTGAGTTTCCAGGACGAGGTCGGCATGAGGCCGGTGATCTCATCCGGCAGTTCGATTCCGCACAGTCGTCCGAGACCGAATTCCGCCCCGTAAGCGGCGATCCTGTCGATCGCGATCCGGGTCGCGAGATTGTAATAGTAGACATCGCAGGATTCCTTGAGCGAGCGGTAGATGTCGACCTTGCCGTGGCCATAGCGGTTCCAGCAGCGGAACCGGGTGCGTCCCAGGTTCATGCCGCCGTTGCAGAAAAAGGTGGTTTGCGGGGTTACGGCCTGGTCGGTCAGGGCCACTGCCGCAATCAGCGGTTTGATGGTCGAGCCCGGGGGGAAGGCGTCCTGAATCGGACGGTTGCGCAATGGTCGCAGGGGGTCGGTATTGATTCTTTTCCAGTCCTTGCTGGAGATCCTGGTGGCGAACAGGTTGTTTGAAAATGAAGGAGTGCTGACCAGGGCCAGGATTTCACCGTTGTGCGGGTCGATGGCGACCAGGCTGCCGACCTGGCCGTCGAGCATTTCGAAGGCTTCCTGCTGAAGATCGATATCGATGGTGAGTTGCAGATTCTTTCCGGCCTGGGCGGGGCGGATGATATGCGAGGAAAGTTCCCGGCCGCGGGCGTTGACCTCGACCTGCCGGCGACCGTCCCGACCGCGCAGGTACTCCTGAAAACGGGCTTCGATCCCGGCCCGGCCGACCAGATCGTCACGGGCGTAGTCGGCATAAACCGGCATCTCCAGTTCGCGTTCATTGATGAAGCTCAGATAACCGATGATGTGGGCACAGATCTCGTCGTAAGGATATTCGCGTACCGGTTCGATCTCAATGATGATGCCCGGCAGCTCATACTTTCGGGCCTCGACCCGGGCCAGTTCATTGGGGGTTATGTTCTTTTTCAGGGTTATGGGGCGGTGCCTGAGGCCTGCCGGGGTTTTGCGGTATCTTGCCACAATGGTGTCGGCGTCGAGACCGGCGACCTGGATCGAAAGCAGCTCGGCAATCTCCTCGATCTGCTCTTTTTCGATATTTTCCGGAATCATCTGGAGGTTGAAACCGAGAGTATTGTCGGCCAGGATCTCGCCGTTACGGTCGGTTATGATGCCGCGCAGGGCCCTGATCCTCCGGATCCGGATGCGGTTATCCTTGGATTTCTGGTTGTAGTATTCCCCTTTGACGATCTGCAAATACCACAGCCGCAGGGATATCCCTCCCATCATCAGCGCCATTGCCAGGAGAACCAGCCGCCCATTGGCCAGGATCTGGTCCCGTTTGCTTTTCTTGCTGTTGTCGACGTTGGCCATTAGGAGAGATGCAAATCAGTTCAGCTTGAAATCGAGCTGGTGGTCTGGGGTTGGTAGCGTTCCCGGAGGAGGTTGAGAAGAAAAAGAATCGGGAAGGCGAACATTGCCGTGGTCAGTCCTCCGCCGGCGGCCTTGAAAAACAGGTGTTCGGGCAGAACCGTCATGAGAGCGGCACCCAGGGTCAGGATGAAGCGCCCAGCCCCGGCGAAAAGGGCCTGGGGGAAGATATGATTCATGAAAACGGTCTGGTTGATCCAGAGACCGGCGAAATAGACGGCGAGGTGTCCGAAAGCTAAGGGAAATCCCGGACTGCTGCCGAACAGGGAAGCGGCCAGGGAGATGCCCAGGGCGGAAAAGAAGCCCCGCAGGCGAAAAGGGGTCGAGGTCAGGAAAACGATCAGGACCAGGTTGAGGTCGGGGGTCAGTGCGGTCGGAATTCCAAGCCGGGGAAAGAGGGACGATTCAACCGCCACCAGGACCAGCGCCGCCAGAGTATACACCAGCGGGGAGAGGAAAAGCAGAATTTTCATCACCAGAAATCAGAGAGTCGGAGGGGAGGGCAGGATATAGACATCTTCGATGGTGTCGAGATCGAATTCGGGCTTGACCTTGATCAGTTGGCTGAGACCGTTATGGTCCCGGGTGGTGGAGACCACCGTGCCGACCGTGATCCCTTTGGGAAAAATATTATCGAGGCCTGAGGTGATCAGGCGGTCTCCGACCTTGACGTTGACCGTGCGCTGCAAGTAAGCCAGTCGGCAGAGAGCGTTGCCGGTTCCCTGCAGGGTTCCCCGGATGCGGTTACGTTGGATGATTACGTCACAGGCGCTGTTCTGGTCGGTCAGAAGCAGGACCTTGGCTGAATTCGGCCCGCAGGCGATAACCCGGCCGATAACCCCGCCGGGAGTGAATACCGGGTTGTTGACCCTGAGACCGTAACGGGTGCCGCAGTCGACGATCAGAATGCGGGAAAGCGAATCGGTTTGCCGACCGATGACATGGGCGGCGATGCCGCGGTCGAGAATGTCGAACTGTTCTTTGAAATTGAGAAGCTGGTGGAGGCGCAGGTTTTCCTGGCGGATCTCTTCGAGCTGGTCCAGGCGGTAGCGCAGTTTGGCGACCTCCTGTTTGAGTTGCTGATTCTTCTGCTGAGCATCGACCAGGTTGATGTAGCGGTTGAAGAAGTCTTCGCCGGTTGAAAAAACCAGGTCGATGCCTTTCTGCACCGGGTAGGTCATGGTCAGGGCGGCCCGTTCAGCGATGCTGACCAGGGTGCCGCCGTTCTGCAGTCCGAAACTCAGGCAGAGGGTAAGGAAGGTGAAAATCAGCGCCACGCAGGCCAACCAGGGCAGGCGCCGACTGAAAGAGGGCATGAGACTCCTTCCGTTTCAGCTGATGGAAAAAACCCGGTGCCGGGAGGAAACCATCAGGGTTGTGTTATTCGCTTTCGGTAACTTCCCGCAAAAGTTTGAGGTTGTCGAGAACCATGCCGGAGCCCCGTACCACGCAGGTCAGGGGATCTTCGACTACGGTGATGGGCAGGCCGGTCTCGTGACGCATCAGAGTGTCGAGGTTGCGCAGCAAGGCGCCGCCGCCGGTCAGGATTATACCCTTGTCGACAATATCGGCCGCCAGTTCGGGTGGCGTTCTTTCCAGAGCCACCCGTACCGCGTCGAGAATGGCGTTGACCGGCTCGGTCAGGGCTTCGCGCACCTCTTCGGAATTGATCTCCAGGACCTGAGGAACCCCGGCCACCGTGTCCCGGCCCTTGATGGTCATGATCTCCGGTTCATCCAGCGGCGCCGCCGCCCCGATCTTGATTTTGATATGTTCGGCCATACGCTCGCCGATCATCATGTTGTATTTGCGCCGGATGTACTGGGTGATGGCTTCATCGATCTTGTCGCCACCGACCCGGACCGAACGGGAAAAGACGATGCCGGCGAGCGAGATGACCGCGACCTCCGTGGTGCCGCCGCCGATATCGACCACCATGTTGCCGGTCGGCTCGGTAATCGGCAGTCCGGCCCCGATCCCGGCCGCCATCGGTTCTTCGATCAGGTAGACTTCCCGGGCTCCGGCCGATTCCGCCGATTCCTTGACCGCTCGCCTTTCAACCGGGGTTATACCGGAAGGGACGCAGATCACGGTCCGGGGGCGAACCCATTTTTTTCGTTTGTGGACCTTGGTGATGAAGTGACGGAGCATCGCTTCGGTGACTTCGAAATCGGCGATGACTCCATCCTTCATGGGGCGAATGGCGACGATATTGCCGGGAGTCCGGCCCAGCATCTCCTTGGCTTCTGTGCCGACCGCCAGCACCCTTTTGGTACCGTTGGGGTTGCTCTGCACCGCTACCACCGAGGGCTCGTTGATAATAATACCTTTGCCGTCGACGTAGACCAGGGTGTTGGCGGTTCCCAGATCGATGGCCAGATCACTGGAAAAGAGTCCGAAAAAAGAACTGAACATTGCTATGGCTTTCTAAGTGGGCCGCGGGCCCCGGTAAGTTTAAAAAAAACTAATCAAAACAACATTATGTATGTTATCAGGGATAGAATTTAAATTCAAGAAAAATGATAGCCCCGACCCCGGGGTATTCGGCTTGACTAGAAGTGGTGAGATGGGCTACATCTGCAGAGGCGGCCCGATGGGCATTAGCCGGAAAATCGGCTTGTTTCAGGGCCTATCTTGTAAATGTCCAAAGAGGGGATTTAACGGGTTCCATGGGGTCATCGATTTTGCCGGATGATTTCTGGCTGGATAGCCATGAGGGAGAGGATGAAGAGGAATTTTCCTCTATCCGGCATGTCTATAGCGTTTCCCAGCTCAATCGGGATATCAAGCTGATCCTCGAGGATAATTTCACTCCCGTCTGGATCGAAGGTGAGGTTTCGACCTTGCGGACCCCGGCTTCAGGGCACTGTTATTTCACCCTGAAAGATGACCGGGCCCAGCTGAAGGCGGTTCTTTTTCGCAGCCAACGCCGCTCTCTGACCTTCCCCCTGCGCGAAGGGGAACGGGTTTTGTGCAGCGGACGGATCTCGCTTTACGAGCCCCGGGGCGAGTACCAGGTCATCGTTGACACCCTGGAACCCCAGGGGCGTGGTGATCTCTGGCGGGCTTTTAACGAGCTCAAGGAGCGATTGGAACGGGAAGGGCTGTTCAAGCCTGAAAACAAAAAGAGGATTCCTTTCCTGCCACGGACCGTGGCACTGATAACTTCGGCCACCGGGGCCGCGGTGCGAGATATCCTGCAGGTCATGCGCCGCCGCTTTGCCGGAGTGGAGATCATCATTTTCCCGGTCAGTGTCCAGGGAGACAAAGCCGCGGCTGAGATTGTCGCGGCTTTCAAACGTCTCGAAAGCAACTGGCGGGAACGGGTCGATACCGTGATCCTGACCCGGGGTGGGGGATCGTACGAGGACCTGCACCCCTTTAATGACGAAAATGTCGCCCGTGCCGTGGCCGCCTGTTCGCTTCCGGTGATCAGTGCCGTGGGACACGAAATCGATTTTACGATTGCCGATTTCGCCGCCGACCTTCGGGCTCCGACCCCTTCCGCGGCAGCCGAACTGGTGATCGCCGACCGGGCCGAGACCCTCCAGAAGCTTCACCACCTGGCTCGTCGGCTGCGCCAGAGCGTTCGTTTCCGCATTCTTCAGGAGCGCCGCCGCCTGGAGATGCTCAATCTGGCGCTCGATCGGGCCGCCGATGATTTCGCCTGGCGGAAGAAGCATTTCCTGGAACTGGAAAATCGCTTCAAGAGTGCTGCCGGCAATCGTTTGCATCTGTTGCGGCGGGAACTGGATAAACATCAGCTTCGCCTGGAGCACAGCTCTCCGGACCGCAGATGCGGGCTGGCCCGGGAACGGCTTGCAAATCTGCGGCAGCGGCTCGAACAGGGTTTCCGGCAGAAATTCAAGCACGAGAGCGAGCGTTTCAGGGCTTTGGGAGAAAGACTCAGGGCAGACAGCCCCCTGGCCATTCTCAGTCGGGGGTATGCCGTGGTCGAACAGTCGACTAGTGGCAGGATCGTTACCAGCAGCCGGGATCTGACGGTCGGTGATGAATTGTTGCTGCATCTGCACCGGGGGCGGGCCCGGTGCCGGGTGGAGGAGACCATGGATGATGACGAAGGGGGAAGCTTTTGAATAGACTGGCGACTTTCCTGTGTTGCGGATGCATGTTTCTGCTGCTTGTAGGCGGAGTTTGCCCGG
>JAADEO010000156.1 GCA_013153415.1 Deltaproteobacteria bacterium | reverse complement strand
TCATCGAGACTGATTGCCGGTTGAATGACGGCCACCCGTAACCGGGGACTAGATTTGCTGGTTGTTCGCAGTCGCCAGCTTCCCCAGGCCAGGATCAGCAGCACAAGCGGCAATACCGTCAACAAGGGCCGCAGTCGGCGGTGGTCGCGCAGGCTTTCGGCCAAGGCGGTATTGAACAGCACGAGAATGAAGCTCACACTGGCTGCGCCGCCGATGCTGGCAAGCTGCAACAATGGCAGGCAGGCGTGCTGGCTTTCAGCCAACCCGGCCCAGGGGAAGGCGAGAAAACCGGCATGATTTTTAACAAATTCAAGAGCAACCCAGGAAGAAGGAGCCAGCAACAGGAAAACTCCACTGCTCTGGCGTCGCCACAACCCCAGAACCGCGCACCAGCAAGCCGGATAGATGCCGAGATAAATACCCAGGAGCAGTTCGTGATGTAGCCTGAAACCGGGAATTCGAAAAGCCCAGGCGTAGATCCCAATGCTGCTCAGCAAGCCGAAAACCAGCCCCGCAATAAAATTCTTTCCCGGCCGTTGGTTCCGGCAGAAAAGGAGTAGCGGAACCAGGGCTACCCAAGCCAGCCAACCCTGATTCCAGGGGGGGAATATACTGATCAGGCAGGTTGCTGCCAGCAGGACATGCAACAGCCCGCTACGTTTGATAAAAGCGATCATGTGTCGCCCGGATAGGAGGTTCCGGTATTCCACAACTGGAGCGACTTCTGGCCCTCCCGATTTTTGTCGGTTTCCGATCTCTCGCTGGTTCAGCGGATTTTGGGGTTGGCGCCCGGCGGTTCCGGCTGTGGATTGATGGTTTTGTTCCGGAAAGAGTGCGGCAAAGGCGACCGTTTGAATCTGTGATCCAATGTTTTATTGACGACTCCGGATATTTCACTGATGTCGCTGTCGGTTACCGTAAACTTCTTCCATTGGCTCCATCTGGCCTTGGTTCCTGGTTTCAGGGTTCGGGCCCTGATCCGGTAGCATCCCGGTTTGGTGATATGGAATATCAGGATCTTGGTATTTTCATTTTTGGTTTCGATTTTTGCCTTGAGAGGAATGGTCTGGTATTTCTTCCCGAACTTGCAGTTGTTGTACTGTATCACATATTCAAATTCGGTATTCCATGAATGCCCAATCTGTACTTTGACCGTCGCCGGAGCCTTGAAGGTCTGCTTCTGACCCACAATGCCAATACCGAGACCATTGCGCAACGAGGAATTATCTTTCCGGTATTCCCGATCATCATAAAGCAACTTGAACCAGTCGGAGGTCCGGGACATGGTGATCTGACCAGCCCGGATCGTTGCTTTGACCCTGAACTCCAATGCGGAGAAGCGGACGGCTCCGCGAAAGACCTGGTTGCGGATGTTGACGGCCAATACCGTGGTCAGAACCTCGTCCTTGTATCTGGCATAGAGCGGCATGTTCAACAAGGTTGTATTCGGGATGTAGGATCGCTTTTTCAGCAGTTCTTTCTTCAGGGGGCGGCAGAGCAGTTTCAGGGTGATGGTCGGGTTGCCCGGCAGACCGGCGGGAACTCTGATATGAACCGGAAACTGGTTCCGGTAGGTTTTACCGCCCACGGGTTTGATGATCCGGAAATGTTTCAGCTCCATGTCCGGATTGACCTTGGCATTGGCTAGGAGGCCTGTATGAGTCAACGAACTTGGTATCTGGTTCCCAGCTCCCGCCATCGCGACAGAGGCCGGCAGCATGACCAGCATCAGCAATAGGCTGACTATCCCGGTTGTATAAGCGCTGGCAGTTGATAGCGTATGCTCTTTTCTCATGATCTTCGCTCCTTGGATTTGTTACCGGTTCATCAAAGTCCTATTGGATTCGATGCTGCGTAGGTATATTCAAGACCGGTTTCTGGTTGATATTCGCTTTGTTGGCTTTCTGAGGGATGGTTTTCAGGAAGCCCGATTGTGGTTTCAGTCTTTTCATATCAGGAGTTTTAGTCAGGCTGTCGACCAGAAAAGTTCTCCAGCGACCGAATTTACTGTTCTTGCCCTCCGTTTTGATCCGGAACCGGTATTCGCCCTTATGTTTCAGACTGAACTCGGCCACAGTCTTGTCATGGGCCAGCTGTTGTTTGACTTGGGGATGGATCGTAACGAAACGGTCTTTCCGCTTCTCCTGAAGCTGGATCAGCAGACGGGCTGCCGTGGGGTTGCTGATTTTAGCTTTGATACGGACAGAGTTTCCCGCCAGCAAATATTTCTGTCGTTCCCGGGGCTCCAGGATGCTGACCGGGGCCGGTTTTGTCGCATGAAATTTTTTCAAAGGTGGAGTATGTTGCATGTTATTCGGCTTGGTGCCTGATTGTTGCCGCTCGGTTTTTTCGGTCATGCCGGCCGCAGAGGGCAATCCTTTAGTCGGCCCGGATTTGGCTACTTCGCGAGCTGGCCGGCTCAAGGATCCCGATTGCGAAGCGCCGGACTGCAAAGCGGAACTGTGGGAAACGTTTGGCGTTGGGATTTTTTTGACCGGGGTGCCGACTTTAACGGCGCTTTTGCCGAGATTGATGGAACCGGACCTTCTGTGCTCCGATCTCTGGACCGGATTGCCGAGTATCCCCACATAGAATGTCACAAAAGCAGTTTTCCCGCTCCCTGCGAGACTGACATTGAGTTGCAGCTCGCCGACTTCGCCTCCCGCCCTGGCCACCAGGGTTCCGACATCCTGTTTCGTTTCATAAAATGCTCCCGGTTTGACGGTTACGGTTTTTTGCATCAGCATCCGGGCCATCGTTTTCCCCACCATTGACCAGGTCAGCACCAGTTTTCCCTTGGTTTTTATACGAGGCAGGGTAATCTTCACCGGTATGGTCCCGGTGTAGGTCTGGCCTTTTTTGGGTGAGAGGATGCCGAGTCTGAGAGGCATGATCGGCATGGTCAGCTTGGGATTTTTTTGCAAATTATTGAAGCTTGCGACTTTGAAAGCCACTTTATAGGGGCTGTCCTTCCAGGTGGTCAGGGTTGTCGCTGCCGAGGTATGGTAAACATAATCACCGGGGGCGAGGTCTTTTATCGTCTGAGACGCGGTATTGTTGGAGTTTACCGCATAAAAAGCTTGCAGAGGCATGGTAATGATATTGCCATGGGTATCCCTGACCGCCTTGCCATCCTTCCGCTTGAGAAAAAAGCGGATCCGTTGTCGGCCCATAAGTTTGACCGTAGGGTCGGAGGCCACCTGCAGGGAAATTGCAGAACCGGAAACAAACACCGGAACCCGTTCCGAGGGGAAAGGGGTACCCGGTGAGAACCGGCAGCGTTCTCCGGGCTTGTGCACACAGGGAGTCATGGTTGCCGCCAACGCCTCCCACTGCATGACCATCCGTTTTACCGGGGTGATGTGTTTAGTCACATCATTGAACCATTTCGTTGTGAAATACTCCTTAAGCTTACCTACATAATACTGTAATTTTTTATCCTTATTTTTGGACAGGTCCACGAGACTCAATTTGCATCGACGCCATTCTTTGGGATTCAGGAATGGGTCCGCAGCCACGCAGGTGAATTGTCCGGTTCCATAGTCCGGGAAGTCCAAAATCAGAACATTGCCCAGAACGCTCCAGGAAGCCGTACCCCCTATTGGTGTATAAGTTTTGCCGTATTTTACATAAAGGAAAAAGTGATAATCCCGGGCCTCCTGGGAAAAAGAGTGGCCCGACGGGGTGACTTCAACGATTTCAAACTCCGGCTTGGTCGGATGGAGTCCCTCCCTGTCCATGGTAAAGGCATAGGCTCTCCCGCCATCGGAAACCGGGCAAATCACCGGGGAAAACAGCAAAGGAAGCAATAATGCCAGAACAGTTAAAATCCTTTTTTTTTGTTCTCTTCTGGAAGCCTCTTTTTTTGTCGAAACTCGTGAATACATCCTGATTCCCCCTTTCTTTTCCTGCTATTTCTCTATTGACCAATATGGTCGTATATAGTTGTTCCGCGAAAGTATGGCCTTCCACGTGTTTTTGCCGCCGGCTGGGCAGAACAGGGTGGAAAGTATTCCCTGGGTGTGGGCCGGAGTCAAAAATTTTTTGCCATAACACCTGGTAGTAAGTACGGCTATTGTTTGAAAAGGTTCAAAAAAATTTGTCCGCTTTTCAAATTGTGCAGTCGTGGTAGTGCCGGGTGGCGTTTGAGCGGAATAAAACTGGTTGGATTCCGGCTTCATTGTTCCAGACAGACGAGAAAGTCGCCGGATTTACGACAGGAGACCACCTGTTCCTGGTTGATGCGCCAGGCCGCAAGAAGTCCGGCGGCCTCGGCCGAGGCAAAGGAGGTACCGGACATGAAACTGATCCGGTTCCCAGGCAGGGCGACCATGACATACTGGGCCGGCAGCCGGAGGTCAGCCAGTTCGGCGACCTGTTTATTGGGCATGTTTTCCTGGTTATCGTTCAGGCCGGCGACGCTGATTACCGGTTTTGCCGAAGCCGGGAAAGCCAGTTTTTTCTGGTGCTGGTCATTGCCGGCCGGAGCGGTGATGATTACTCCGGTTGCGGCGGTTCGTTCCAGGGCTTTGGTCAGCAGCGGGTCGGCCTGCGGGCTGCCGAGACTCAGGTTTATGATATCGGCCCGGTTTTCCAGGGCTCCGTTGAGGGCCTGCAGGAGGGATGAGGTTGTTCCCTGTCCCGGAGACTTGCCGGGTTTCAGCTGGCTGCAGGCCCGCAAGGCGATCAGTTTGCTTTGCGGGGCGATGCCGGCACAACCCTGGTGGTCTTGCCGGGCGGCAATGATGCTGGCCACGGCGGTACCGTGGATTTCTGCCCGGTAAGGTGAGTGTTCAACGTAATTGGCATGGGCGATGAGGTTGCCGGCCAGTTCCTCGAGATCCAGATCGACCCCGGTATCGATGACCGCTATCCGGATACCGTCGCCATTGCCCAGAGGTTTGAGCGGGCGCAGTTGCCGTCGGATTTTATCCAGATTGTGGGTCTCTGCCACCGTGCCGAAGGTGGCGTAGTAGTAATCCGGTTGAAGGTTCGCATCCGGCATCCCGGTCTTAATCCGGCGTTGACTGTCTGCAACCTTGTCCGGGGTGGAGAAGATTACCAGCTCAAGTCCCAGGCGGGCGAGTTTTTTACGGCTTTCCAGGCGTAGATGGTACTGGCTGGTCAAACGTTCCAGCCGGGCCTGGATATTTTTATCGTCAGCATTGGGACTGTCGAAGGTGAGCAGCAGCCGCTTGGGAACATGATCGAGGCTGGTTTCTCCTTTCAGGCTGAAGCTGCGTTTGGAGCTGCGGGCTACGGGCTGGTTGTCGTTGTCATAGCCGGTAACCAGCCAGAAATAGGTTCCCGGGGTTGAAAGCTTGTTTTGGCGGATGATTTCCGGCACCGTGTAGACCGGTTTTTTACAGTAGGCCGAAAACAGCGTTTTCGTTTCTTCCGGGGGAGATTCCGGATTAGCGTCAGCGGAAAAAATCTCCAGTTTGTATACTGCGATTCCGGATTTAGCTTTCCAGGAAAAAGAGAGTCCCGTAGCCGCAGGCAATGTTTCCCGGTCGGCCGGTGTCAGGAGCTGGATCGGGTGCAGGTGGCTCAGGTCTTCGCCGCTGACGATATAGATTATCTGTGGGAAGGCGATATCCATGGGCGGTTCGGTAATGACGAAGCGCAACCGGTGTGAGCCCTGGGCGAAAGTCGGCAGCGGCGGAGTCTCAGGCAGCGTCAGGGTAATGGTCCGGGACTTGGCGAAAGGCAGGTCCATGGTTACCTGGGAGAGAATCCGGTTGTCGGCCTGCCAGTAGCCTTTCAGGACTCCGGCCCCTTCATAGCGCAGTTCCACTTGGGCCCCGATACCCCGGGCATTGCGTTTGACGAATTTCTTGCTGGTCTTATCGTCGAAATAGAGCTTGATCTTGGTAAAAGTAAAACCGGTTCCAACGGTGATCGCGGTCACCCCGGTGGTTGTGGCATCCAGGTAGCGGGCGGTGAAGGTGCGCTGATAACTGAGCCGGTCGATACCCTGACGTTCCGCGGCTTTGAGCACTGCCAGGGGAATGCTCACCGTCTCTTCGATCCGGGCCCGGCCGGCGCTCATACGGGTTGATAGGGGCTGGTTGATATGGCCGATCTCGGTGCCGTTGGCAGAGAAGATTCCAGCGGCTGAAGAGAGCGTATCCTCGAGCCCGGCCGCACTTTTGAACGTGTAGGTTAGCTTGAAAGCATCGGGTTTGTTCCGGGAAACCGTGACCTGGCTGGGCGAGGTGGTAACCAGCAGGCGGCTCTTGCTGATTTGCAGATTGTACCAGGTCTTTATTTTCCGCAGCCGGTTTTCTTCGATCTGGAAACGATATCCTCCTTCCCGTTCGGGAATGCCTTTGATCAGGTTGCCTTCGAGTTTCAGCCCCGGGGGCATCTGGCCGCTGACCAGCTGGTAACGGCTACCAGGGTCTCCGAGCCTGTATGAATAACTGACTCCGGTGAAACCATCGGGAAGGGTGATTTCGGTGGGTGCGAAAGTTAAAGAGATTTCGGTCTGGCCGTTGGCCGGGGCCATGAAGTTGGAACTGAAACCGCGCTCGAACTGGATCAGGTTGATTCCGAGCTGCCGGGCCCGGTCGATGACTGCGGCCGGGATGGTCAGGGTTTCATTGAAACGGGCCGTCCCCCGGGTCAGCGGTGCCGAAAGCGCTGTCGGGATCGAACCGATAACCGTGCTCCCGGCCCGGAAAATCCCCTCGTTTGAAGTCAGGGTATCGTTGAGCGGGGCGCTGCTGCGGCCGCTGTAGGTCAGGTTGATGGGAGCCGGGCGGGCGGCATCGTAATCGATGTGAGCCGGAGAAATCGTAACTGTCAGGCGGGCCCGATTGATTTTCAAATTGTACCAGATCAGTGAGACCCGGCCGCCGGCGGTTTCCCGGAGCTGGAAACGGTAGCCGGCTTCACGTTGCGGCACACCCCGGAGATAATTGCCGACCACCTTGAGACCGGGATCGAGTTGTCCCTGGACCAGCGTGTAACTGTTGCCCGCGTTCCCGAGTTGGTAGGAGTAGTCGAGCCCGACCACCCCGTCGGGCAGGGTTACTTCACGGGGCGCGAAGGTTATGGATATCTCGGTGCTGGCGCTGGCCGGATCCATGGAACTGGAGCTGAAAGTGCGTTCGAAGCGGATGAGATCGACTCCGAGTTTCTGGGCCTGATCAATGACTGTGGCCGGAATGGTCAGAGTTTCATTGAAGCGGGCCGTTCCCCGGGTCAGCGGGGCGGAAAGCGTTGTCGAAATTCTGCCGAGAACGGTGCTTCCGGCCCGGAAAATCCCTCGCGTCGAAGTCAGGGTATCGTTGATCGGAACGCTGCTGCGGCCATTGTAAGTCAGGTTGATCGGGGCCGGATGGGTGATGTCGTAATCGATGCGGGCCGGGGAAATCGTGACCGTCAAACGGGCCCGGTCCCGGACCGTGATGGTTACCGAATCGCTGGTCGGAGGATTAAGATTGGCGCAACCGCTCAGAGGCCGGGCGGTGGCACGGTAGGTTCCGGCCCGGCTATAGACATGACTGGTTGAGGCAGTGCAGGAGAGTGAATTGCAGACCGGCAGGGTGCTGCTCGAGCCGTCTCCGAAAAGAACTTCCAGGGTACAGTTGGGGCCGATGAAGCTGGGGGTGTGTGTACTGGTAACGGTAAAGTTAACTCGTTGACCGGTATAGACCACGGTAGCCGAGGCACTGATGTTTACCGCAGCCGCCGAACCCGCAAAAAAGAACAGCGTCAAAAGCAGAATGATCCACGAGAACACGAAAGAACGTAAGTTTTTTTTGTCAAGCATGAAAAACCTCCTTGGGAGATTTACTGATTGTTGTATCAAAAAATAAAGGGAACGCTTGTCGACAAGGTGCACAGCACCCTGGTTTCCCGGGCCCGGGAGACATCCTCGGGATTGGCGACATTGTACTGGAATTCCAGTCCCACTACCGGGTGGGCCAGCTTCTCCAGCCAGGGAAGATGGTAGTTGACCCGGCTGTAGCCGCTGAAACACTGGCAGTCGCCGTAATCATTGTTGACGGCGGTATAGTTGTAGGTACCGCCGAACTCGTAATCCAGGCGCTCATCCAGCAGTGATCCCGAAGCGTCAAAAGTGAAAATGTAGTCATCAGTTCGAACATCGGTGAGCAGATTCCGGTTTTGATTCAAGGTTCCGTTCAGGCTGAGCCTTATCTTTTCGAAATTCCAGGATGGGCTCAACGACAGGTTGAAGGTGGTCGTATCGGCATCTCTTTCGGTCTTGTCGTTTTGCCAGGTATAACTGGCCGCCAGGGCTGCGGAAAAAGGTCCTTCTCCGGTATAGCTGCTGCTGAATGAGATGGTATCGGTTCGAAGATCGGTCTCCGGGTCGAATTCTGGTTCATCTTCGGATTTGTCGCGGGTATGCCGATAACTGAAATTAAGAGGAAAGCGGCTGAAGCCGGAGTAGGCGTAATCGATCTGGCCGGCGTAAGAGTTGGTTCGGGCGTACAGCTCATTGGAATCGACATTGTCATGATAGCTGGCAAACATTATGCCGATGGTGTGGACAGTGAAAAACTGTTTCGAGCCACCGCCGCTGAAACCCTCATAGTCCTTTTTGGTCGTCAGGTCTCCGGGGAGATTGTAGTCGGGGCCGAAATACTCGTAGTCGAAATTGTATGAGCAGGTGTCCTGCTGGCCGCCAAGTTGCAGGCGCCAGGCCTTATCTTTTTTACTGCTGAATTCATCACTGGTGTAAGGATCGTAATCGGAACGGTCGTATTCGAATTCGCAGTTCAGCTTTCCCTCCCAGAGATTGCCCAGCAACTGAACGCCATAGAGGTCGCCCCGATTGCCCTCCTCCTGCGACCATGAAGAGTAGGAATTCTCCTGCTGGCCGCCATCGATATAGAACACTCTGAGGTCGAACCGATCTTCCCAGAAACGGTAGCCGCCGCTGATACCGTAGAGATATTCGTCATCGTCGAATCCCAGGCCGATGCCGTCATGCAGGCCGAAAGTCTCCTTGCTGTAGACCGAAAAACCCTGGGCATAGAAGTTGAGCAGTTGAAAACCGGCCTGGACGCCGTTGCGGGAAAGGGTTGAGAAGGTGTTCTGCGTCCCTTCGACCTGAATGTCGCCGACCTCCAGGAAAGTGGCCAGTTTTTCACCCTGGTACTGGAGCTGGAAGAGGATATTGTTGAGATCCAGGCCTTGGTGCTCGGGGTCGATCGAGCCTTTGTTGACGGCCTCGGTTTCGTTGTTACTGCTCTGTTCCAGGAGTCGGGCATTGGCGAAAAGCCGGGCCTGCCAGCCGCCCAGTTTGAGGGTCGACTGGTGGCTGAGAACGGAATCGAGGCTGGAGAAATCGAAATCATCTCCCGGGGTGGAATGGAAACTGCCGGCTTGAGCCGTGGTGTCCCATTCATTGATGGTATAAGCTTCATCAAGGCCGGCGTATTGGCGGGAGGAGAAGGAGTAGCTTTCCGTGAAAGGACCGTCGCTGCTGTTGCCGCTGATGTAGAGTGTGTGAGCACCGCTTTTGAGCAGCATCGGCAGGATGCCCTGGATGCCCTGCTCGTCGATCTTGAGCAGAACTGTGATGTCACTGTCATCGAGGATAATGGTCAGAGAATCGGTTGCCACCGGAAGGTTGAACCTGGCTTTCAGGTTCAGATGTTTCATGATGGCTTCCTGGTTTTGGGCCGGGGCGATCAGGGTGACGATCTCAGTTGCGGGAGGCTGCTGGGCGATGACGTAGGAGAGAAACAGGAAATTGAGCAGGATTCCTAAGCTGCAGGACAGCAAAAAAGAGCGCTTTGCCATGGTTACTCCGTAAATCATTTTCTCATGCGGGAATGATTCCCGCAACCCAAACGGGGGCTTTTGGCCCGCAAATAAATACTTATAGCAGAACATTTTCTGCTGATTTTTTCTTGCAGGAAATGACCTGTAAGGTACTCAAACAGCGGGAAATGGTAATTGTATTGATGTCTGCTGCTGTTGTTTAGTACCCCAGAGATATTCTGCGCTGGAGCCGTTGCCGTGTCAACTTTTTTAAGCAATTTTCAATTGGCTGCAGAACCCTCATCGCTTATGGAAATTCTCAGTCGATTTGTTTTTCAAAAAAGATCACCAAGGGCGAATTTTTAAAGATTCTGGCCGCCTTTTTTCGAGCCGGTTCATCCCCTGAAATCTTCACCGTGAAAATTCCATTTTTGCCGGGCCCGTCGATAATTGCGGCATGCGCCTGGCGCATGAGTTTTTCAACCGCGGTTACGGGGATGGAGTCGTGGAAAATCACCAGATAGAGGTCTTGGGCAGAATCTGAAACGGTTGTTTCGGAAAGGGTTTTATAGTCATGGCCGGTGGTGTTCAACCCGGTTGGTGGAGAGATGATGAAGAAAACTATGATTGCCGCCTGTACCGCGGCAATTCCCCAGGCAAACCGGGGCTGGAGGCAGAGAGTACGGAGAGCAGAGATAATTCTCATCCAGTGATAGCGGCTAGTGGTTCCACTCTCGTGTTCCGGGTGGGAGTCGGCCCTGATCCGGGTTTCTATGAGCTCAAAAAGTCCGGAATCCGGAATCTCGGTCCCTGCGGCGCTCTCTTCCATGATGCGGCGCACGGTTGCGTCACTCAAAGGTGGAGATGATGGCGGGTTGGAAGCGGATTGCGGTTGGTGCATGAAAAATTCCTCAAATCGGCAAGTCGGTCAGAGCTCTTTTTCGGAGATACCCACTCTTTCCAGCTCGTTTTTCAAAGCGGCTTTGGCATAGAAAACCCGTGATTTGACCGTGTTTTCCGGAATCGACAAGAGTTGTGATATTTCCCGGTATGAAAGCCCCTGATAAAAAGCCAGATCGAGTATCTCCCGCTGTCGAACCGGAAGCCGCGCCAGGATAGCGGATAAAATCTCCCGGCGGTTGGTGGCTTCATAGCTTTCCGTGGGTGCCTCTATTTCCGGGTGATCCTGAATATCGTCGTGGTATCTTCGTTTGCCGAGTTCTTTCAGAGCGAGATTACGGCTGATACCGATCATCCAGGTCAGAACCCGGGATCTTTTTTCGAAACGGGCGGCGTTTTTCCAGATTTGAGTATAGGTTTCGGCGAGAATATCTTCAACAGCTTCCCGGTCCGGCAGCATTCGCCAGAGATAAACGGACAGTCTCCGGTTGGTGACATCATACAATTGCCGAAAGGAGTTATGATCACCTTTGACGACTCCCTGGAGAAGCGGCAAAAGCGGATCGCGGCCACCCTCATTATTCATGGGTACGCTGATAACGGAAAAGGTTCATTGCATGCTGCCGAAGCCGGCTTTTTCAGGTCGAACCGGTTTCATTTTACCGGAAAACTGACTGAGCAGTTGCAGTCAAAGCCAGCAATGTCCGGTTAGGTCTTTGCAAGCCGCATGTTCCAGGGCTGAGAGGGTAGTTTCCCGGAACGGCTCGCGAAATATCGTCGTTTTTCTTAAACGAACGGAGCGGCCGAAATTGATGCTGTTTGAGTGCGTCAGCACGAGTTCATCCATTTCAGCGCAGTGAGCGCTTAGAAAAACAGATGTTGAGCGTAAGAAGTGGAGGGGAATTACCCTCTTCAGTCCGGGTCGCAAGTTTTTAACCGGACACCACTGAGTCAAAGCAAAAAAACAACCGCCTGGTTGCCGTCAGAAAGTTCCCTGGATGCCGGCGATGACCATCTGGGTGCCGATGACCGCCAGGATCAGGCCCATCATCCGGGTTATGACGTTGAGAGCGCTGGTGCCGATGTAGTTGACAAACCTCTCGCCAAAGATGAAGAAGACATAGGTTATTACACAAAGAATGGCGAACATGGCGATAGTTATGCCGACCTTCAG
>JAADEO010000025.1 GCA_013153415.1 Deltaproteobacteria bacterium | reverse complement strand
AGCTGCGCCGCTCCGCCAGCAGGGAAAACAGTGTGCTGTAATCCATTTTTCCTCCTATTTTATCAGGCCTATTTCATTCGGGCTATTTCATCCAGGGCGGCAGAATGATATCGCCGGTGGCACCGGCCTTGGGAAAGAACTGCACCCGTTTGCCATTCTGCCACTGGAACATGCAGCCAACCGCGCCCTTGTCAGGATCGTCGGCAGGAATGATCTGGTGATTTTTGGCAAACTTCATGCGGCCGTAGACCCCCATCAGGTCCTGTTCCTCGAGCGCCTTGATGACCGCGTCGGGGTCGAGGCCGCCGGCCTTTTCGATCGCCTCTTTCAACTGGTAGACCGCCATGTAGCTCGACGAGGTACCGTAACCCTCGGGTTCCAGACCCCATTTTTTCTTGTAGGCCTCGACGAATTTCATCGTCCACGGGGTGATGGAGGCCGGCACGTTGCCGCCGTTGACGGCATCGACGATGGTGAATTCGCAGTTGCCCTTGGTCGCTTTCCAGAAGCCGGGCTGCTCGGCCGCCGACATGAAACCCATCGGCACGCACTTCATGCGCATGTTCTTCCACTGCTTGAGCAGAATCGCCGATTCCGGCATGTCCATCCAGATGAAAAGCACCTGGGCCTTGAGCCGCCGGGCCTTCAAAAGACCCATGGAGAAATCGGTGGCCCCGGTGGGATAGATCTCCTGACCCAAAACCTCCCATTTGCCGGTGCCTTTCAGCAGTTTGGCGATGAAGCCGCCGGCTTTGCGGGCGTGGGCCACATCCTGGACCATGATGAAGACCTTGTTCAGGCCGTAATCACTGTTGAGACGATTGAAAACCTTGATCATGTCCTTGCCGATGGTGATGATCTCGGAGGAGTTGCGGAAGCAGTATTTGTATTTTTCGTAATTCTTGGCGATGCGCTTGTGGTAACCGGGACTCAAAACCCCGGTGGTGACGATGGAAACCTTTTTATACTTGTTCAACAGGTCCATGACCGCCATCGCCGCCTCGGAACGGACCGGGCCACCGACGATGAAATCGGCTTTTTTCTCGAGGATCAGTTTTTCGACCCCGAGCAGGGCCTCGCTGACCGGAACCCCGGGCTCGAGCGAACGGGTATCGATGACTTCGACTTTGAAGGGGTGACTGGCGCCATCGAATTTGACTCCTCCGGCCCGGTTGATCTCTTCGACCGCCAGCTTGATGCCGCGCTCAGCGTCCCAGCCGTAGAGAAAGGCGGTCGACAGCGGGCATCCCAGCACTACCGGTTTTCCCTGGGCAACGGCGGCGGCGCTGCCGGCCAGGGCGAAAAGCATCGCCACGACGGTAATCAGACCCACAAATTTACTTCCCATCTTCATCTCGCACCTCCTGAAATATTGATTAACGCTTGCCGATGGAACCGATACCACCGGTACCCTCGCCGATGAAGAGCAATACACGTACCACAGAATAATATTTTACCGGTGCTGATATAAGGATAACTAAAAAACACCGTAAACGTACCGGATCGCGGAAAACCTGCTGCTGGCAAGGAATTACAACCCGATCAGAACGGGCAAAAATTGTTTTATTTGATACGAAGGAATGGAAACCGATTTTCCAGGTGGAAAATTTCTTTCCAGGCCGGAAAGAGGAAAGGGAGAGAGAAACCGTGGTGGGCAGAAACCGTCTTCAGCTGGCGGTGAGGCCGAATTCCCTGATCTTGCTTCTCAAGGTCGGCCGGCTGATCCCGAGGATCCGGGCCGCCCGGGAGATATTGCCCTGGCAGTATTCCAGGACATGGGCGATGTGTTGGGCCTCGATCTCACTAAGGCTCTTGGGCGGCCCGATCGACGAGGAGGCCGCCGGTTTGCCGGGGCGGTCGAGAAGATCGTCGATGACGCTCGCCTGCAAACAGTCATTTTTGGCCAGAACCACGGCCCGGGTGAGAACGTTTTCCAGTTCACGGATATTTCCCGGCCAGTCATGGGCCATGAGCCGGTCGATCACGGCCACCGGAATCCTTTTGATGCTCCTGCCGGTACTGCGGTTGAGCTTTTTGACCAGGTATTCGACCAGAAAGGGAATATCCTCGCGGCGCTGCCGCAATGGTGGAATCCTGATCTCGAAAACGTTGAGCCGGAAATAGAGATCTTCACGAAATTCGCCCCGTTTGACCATCGCTTCGAGATCACGGTTGGTCGCGGCAATGATACGGGCGTCGAACCTGATCCGCCGGTTGCCACCGACCCGTTCGAACTCCCGTTCCTGCATGAAACGCAGGAGCTTGGCCTGGAGATGGAGCGGCAACTCGCTGATTTCATCAAGGAAAAGGGTGCCGCCACCGACGATTTCGAGTTTCCCCTTCTTGGTCGCCCGGGCCCCGGTGAAACTGCCCTGCTCGTGACCGAACAACTCGCTCTCGAGCAGGTTTTCGACGATCGCCGAGCAGTTGACGGCGACGAACGGCTCCCCGGCAAAAGCACTGTGGAAATGGATGGCCCGGGCCACCAGTTCCTTGCCGGTACCGGATTCTCCGACCACCAGGACCGTGGTCTTGACCGCCGAAAGCAGACCGATGAGCTTGAAAATCTCTTTCAGCTCGTTGGAACGGCCGACAATCGTGTTCTCCTTGAAATCCTCATCGATGACCTTGATCGACTCGGCCTCGGGCAAAGCGCTCAGGGCTTTGGCGACCACGGCGTCGAGGGCATCGATATCGATCGGCTTGTGGAGGTAGTCGAAAGCCCCGAGCTTGATCGCCGAGACCGTGGTCTCCATCTCCTGGTAGGCGGTGATCACCACGGTCCGGCAGTCGATATCGGCTTTCCTGAGCTCCTGCAGAATCTCCAGGCCATCAAGCCCGGGCAGGCGCAGATCAACGATCGCGACCCCGGGCCGGCGCTCCAGGATCAGCTTGAGTCCGTCACGGCCGTTGGCCGCGATGGCGACCTCGTATCCCTTTTCGACGAAATAGAGCTCCAGGCTTTCAAGAAGCTCCCGGTTGTCGTCGATAATTACTATTCCGTCTCGTTCTGCCATGGCAAACTCACCGTAAAAACCGCCCCGCCGGCCGGACCGACATCAACCCGGATCACACCGTTGTGCTGTTCCACCACCCGCATAACATTGCTCAGACCCAACCCGATACCGTTTTCCCGAGTACTGAAAAAGGGCTCGAAGATCCGTTCCCGCTCGGCTTCAGGAATGCCGCTGCCGGAATCGGCGACCGTGAAAGCGACGATCCCGCTTTTTCGGTCCGAGGCCGGCCGAAATGCGGAAGTCACAATCAATTCACGCCGTTCGACCTCTTGCAGAGCCGAAATCGCATTACTGAGAAGGTTGTCGAAAACAATCTCCATGCTTTTTTCATCGAGTTTCAGTTCCGGTACCATCTCATCCAGCTCAAGCCGCACTTTGATCTTGTGAACGGCACAAAGCTCACTGAAACGCTGCACCGCCTGTTCGGCCAGTTGATTGAGGTCGCACCAGTGCGGACTGAGTTCGAGACAACGGGAAAAAAGCAGGGTGTCGCGCAGCAGTTGGTCGAGCTTTTCAATATCGCGCAGGATAATCTCCATACGCCGGGTATCATTCGCAGACAACCCCAGCCGCCGTTGCAGAATCCTGACATTGACCTTGATCGAGGAGAGCGAATTGCGGATCTCGTGAGCGAAAACCGTGGCCATACGGCCGATCACCAGCAAGCGCTCATGTTCAAGCTCCTTGCGGGCGGTTTTACGACGCTCGGAAATATCACGGCAGACCCCGGCCAGGGCCGGGCAACCGTCGTAGCGCACCCGGTTGATTTCGATTTCGACCGGAAATTGGCTGTCGTCGCAGCGCCGGGCCTCGATCTCGAAAACACCCCGATCGCCGATCCTGGCGAACTGTTCCCCGATCCCGGCGAAAAAGTGCTCGCACTCTCTCCCCACCAGCTCTCCGGGCGACCTTCCCAGCATCTCCCCCAAGGCCCGGTTGGCGAAGATCAGGAGTTCGTCGCGACAAACGAAATAACCGTCACTGATATCCTCGACCAGGGTGCGATAGCGCTTTTCGGAACTCAGCAACTGCTCGGTACGCTGGTCGACCTTCTCCTCGAGGCTCTCCAGCAGGTTCTGCATCTCCTCTTCATGCTTGCCCTGGAAATATTCACTGAAACGATTGATCGTGACATCGACCGAGTGATTGACGACCAGCAAGGCGTTGACCAGCTCCTCTCCCTGGAAGATCAGGGGCAGACGATTGAGCATGATAATCCGGAAAATACCGAAAGCCTTCTGCACCTCGGAAAGGGAGAAACCGCGTTCGAGCCGCATCCGGGTGATGAGAACAATGAATTTTTCGATCGGTTGCCAGTCGTGGTTGCAGAGCACCGAGTAGTTGCCGTCATAAGCCAGGGCCACGGTCCGACGCAACTCGACCGGGTTTATCTTCCGATAACGATCGCTGACCGTCTGACTGAGCTGGTCCACCCACTCGTCGATGATGGCATTACGCTGCCGACTGAGATAGCTGCAGAGATTCAAACTCTGTTCCCGTCGCAAAATGTGAGAAGAAAGTAGAGAGTTACAGCCTCTGGCGTCACGACCTCTTCCATAGCACATATCTGAACCGGTTTCCATGGCCCTTTATCCAAGGCCCTTTGAACACCTGATAATTTTGCTTTGCGCTTTGGCCCGGCAATGTTATGTTAGCCGGCAATGTCATGCCAGAAGGATTCGCCGCCCAATAGGCGCTTCCGGCAACAACTTCAAACCTCATTTACGGCTAAACTTCTTAATGAGTTTTCGTTTACCCATCTACTCCCGCTATCTGTTGCGGGAGATGCTCTCCTATTTCTTCCTGAGCCTGGTGGCTTTGAGCTCCATCTATCTGCTGGTCGATTTCTTCGCCAAGGTCGACAACGCCATGGAGAACCATGCCGGCTGGATGCCCCTGTTTCTCTTTCTCGCCAACCAGCTGCCTTTCATCCTGGGCAAGTTCATTCCCATGGCTCTGCTCCTGGCCACCATGCTGAGCCTCGGCGGCATGGCCCAGCACAACGAGATCGTGGCCTTCCAGGCCGGGGGTCTGAGCCTCTTCCGGCTGACCCTGCCGCTGGCCGGAGCGGGGCTGGTTCTGGCCCTGGCGACCTTCATCATCAACAACAACATCGTCCCCATCACCAGCCTTAAGGCAGACCACCTGAAAACCGTCGCCATTCGCGGCGACAAAGAGAAAAACCTTTACAATCTCAAGAGTTTATGGTATACGTCCCGGGACGGAATCTACTATTTTGAAAACCTGGACCCGGCCCACAACAGGATTGCCAAAGCCCGTCTCTACCGCTTTTCGGCTGATCGGAGACTGCGCCAGCGCCTCGACCTCGAGGGACTGACCTACTTCCCCGAGAAGAAGCAGTGGGTTGCGGCCCGGGCCCGGATCCGGGATTTCGCTTTCAACCACGGCTTCACCAATATAACCGGTTTCCGCCGGGGCCAGAACCTCGAGATCAAGATCAGCGAAAGCTTCAAGGATTTCCTGGTCCCCCGCAAAGAGCCCGACCGGATGCCGCTCAAGGAGTTGAAAAGCTACATCAGCAAAGCCAAGAGTGCCGGCCTGCCGTACATGGAATACACGGTAGAGATCTACAACCGGATCATCTACCCCTTCTCCTGCGTCCTGATGGTTCTGCTGGCGGTGCCGTTCTCTCTCTCTTCGCGCCGTTCCGGGGGCACCGCCCGGGGAATCGCCCTGAGCCTGGCTCTCGGTTTCTCTTTCTGGGTCGCGCTCTCGATTTCGCTGGCCCTGGGACAGGGACGGATTTTGAGTCCGCTGTTCGCGGCATTGCTGCCTTACTTGCTGTACGGGATTTTCGCACTTTACATGCTGCGCCAGAAGATCTGACCGCAGCTTCGAATTATGTAGATCACGCTACGAAACAAACAACTTCACCCAACTCGACAAGATACAGTTTTTCCGGAGAATTCCCCATGTCCCTGCCCCAGGAAACCATTGAGCTGCTAAGAGAGATCGAAGAAACCGTAGACACCTACAGGGGGTATCTTTGATCTGGCTGGAATGCGGGAGAGAATCAGTGAGATCGAAGATATAAGCTCTGAGGAAAACTTCTGGAACGACCCGGAAAAAGCCCGTGAGATTCTCAAGGAGAGTACCGGTCTGAATCGGGAACTGGAACGCTGGCAGAGTATAGAAACCGGCCTCGAGGAGGTTCACCTGCTGGCCGAGATGCTCAAAGAGGAGGAAGATCCTGAGAGCCTCAAGGAACTCCAGGAACAACTCGCCCGACTCAAACGTGATCTCACCCTGGTACGCCTCGAGAAGCTGATGAGCGGTGAGCACGACGCCGGCAACGCCATCGTCAGTATCAATGCCGGGGCCGGAGGCACCGAGGCTCAGGACTGGGCCGAAATGCTGATGCGCATGTATCTGCGCTGGGCTGAGAAACGGGGCTGGAAAACCGAGATCGTCGACCTCCTGCCGATGGATGAAGGCGGCATCAAGAGTGTGGTGTTCACGGTTTCCGGCGACCACGCCTTCGGCAATTTCCGCTCCGAAACCGGCATTCACCGGCTCGTGCGGATCTCCCCTTTCGACGCCGGCAACCGGCGCCACACCTCGTTTGCCTCGGTCTACGTCTGTCCCGAAATCGATGACAGCATCGAGGTTGAGATCAACGACGCCGACCTCCGGGTCGATACCTACCGGGCCAGCGGTGCCGGCGGCCAGCACGTCAACAAAACCGATTCCGCGGTCCGCATCACCCACCTGCCGACCGGTATCGTCGTCCAGTGCCAGAACGAACGTTCCCAGCACAAAAACCGGGCCATGGCGATGAAAATCCTGAAAGCCAGGATCTACGAAAAGGAGATGGAGGAGAGACGACGCCAGCAGGAGAAGATCGAGAGTTCGAAAATGGATATCGCCTGGGGCAGCCAGATCCGCTCCTACATCCTTCACCCCTACCAGCTGGTCAAGGACCATCGCACCGAATACGAAACCAGCAACGTCAACCAGGTGTTGGATGGAGGCCTCGACGCCTTCGTCGAAGCCTATCTCCTGCGCCAGATGCAACTCAACCAACCCCATTGATCCGGCAATCTGACACCTCGGAGGTCGGCAGGCCGCCGGGGAATCGATTCGAAAGGCGGCATTCCGTGCTTACAGAGCAACTCACCGACAATCTGACTGTCCCGAACGATCCCGACGGACTACGCCTGCTGCCCCTGGGCGGACTCGGTGAGATCGGCATGAACCTGATGGCCCTGGAGTACGGAGACGAGATAATCGTCATCGACTGCGGCCTGATGTTTCCCGAACCTTACATGCTCGGCGTCGACATCGTCATTCCCGATATCAGCGCCCTGCTCCGGGAAAGAAAAAAGATCAAGGCCCTCATCCTGACCCACGGCCACGAGGACCACATCGGGGCCCTGCCCTACATCCTGCCCCGGCTCGAGGTACCGGTCTACGGCACCGAGCTGACCATCGCCATGGTCCGCCGCCGGCTCGAGGAACATGAACTGGACCAGCTCTGCGAACTCAACGTCATCAATCCCGGCGAGAGCTTCAGCACCGGAAATTTCGCCGTCGAGTTCATCCCCGTGGTCCACTCGATTCCCCAGGGCGTGGCCCTGGCGATCACCACCCCGGCCGGACTCATCGTCCATTCCGGCGATTTCAAGATCGATTACACGCCTCTCAACCGGGAAGAGAAAACCGACCTCAACCGCTTCGCCGAACTCGGCAGTGAGGGAGTCGACCTGCTCCTGGCCGACAGCACCAATATCGAAAACCGCGGTTTTTCCGGTAGCGAGACCGAAGTCAGAAAAGCCTTCAACGAACTCTTTTCCGAGGCCCCGGGCCGGATCATCATCACCCTGTTCTCCTCCAACCTCAACCGCATCCAGGAGATCATCCGTCTAAGCCATGAGCTCGGCCGCAAGGTCGCTATTTTAGGCCGCAGTCTGCACAACAATACCCGCATCGCCCGGGAAATCGGCATGCTCGAGATCCCGGAAGGAGTGCTGATCGACATCGAGGATATCGCCTTTCACCCGCTCAACGAACTGCTGATCATCACTACCGGCAGTCAGGGAGAACCCTTTTCCGGCCTTTCCCTGATCGCCTCCAACAACAGCAAATGGATCAAAATCGAGGAAAACGATACGGTCATTTTCTCTTCCCGTTTCATTCCCGGCAATGAAAAAGCGATCAGCAACCTCCTGAACCGCCTCTCGCGGCAGAAGGCCAGGATCCTCTACCGGCCGATCGCCTTCACCCATGTTTCGGGCCACGCCTACCGGGATGAGCTCTGCCTGCTCCTGAACCTGCTCAAGCCCCGCCATTTCATCCCCATTCACGGCGAATACCGGCATCTCGATCTCCATGCCCGGCTGGCCGTGGAACAGGGGGTCGCGCCGGAAAATATCCTCGTGGCGACCGATGGCGAGCTCGTCGAGCTCAATCAGGAGGGTCTCGTCCGCCTGGGTCAGGTCGAGCACGGCAAGGTCTTCGTCGACGGCAAGGGCGTGGGTGAGATCGATTTCGCCACCCTGCATGACCGCCGGCACCTCTCCCATAACGGCATGGTCCTGATCGTGGTCGGCATCGACGAGACTTCGGGCAAGATCGTCTACGGTCCCGAGCTGACCACCAAGGGCTTGATCGCCGACGACAACGAGACCGTCATCGAGGAGGCCCGGCAACTGGCGTTGACGACCCTCAAGGAGATCCCGGCTCCGGAACGGACCGACTGGCTCGAAGTCAAGACCATGCTGCGCCGCCGCCTGAAAAGATATTTCCGCAACACTCTGGAAAAGAAACCGATCATCCTACCGGTAATCATCGAATTATAGAATAATAAACGGCCATGACCTTTCCGAGCATAACCATCAAACGCCAGGAATGGAAATCAGAGATAGTCGGCATCCTCTTCCTGGGGCTGGCCGTCTTCTTCTTCATGGCTCTGTTTTCCTACTCGCCGCTCGATCCCTCCCTGAACCAGAGTGTCGGCAACCGAACAGAGATCGCCAACCTGGCCGGCCGCATCGGCGCGGTGGTCGCCGACCTGCTCTACCAGGGCATCGGGCTCGGCGCCTTCATCCTGCCCCTCTATCTGGTCGGGGTTTTTATCGGCCTGATCAATAACAAACAGTATCCCCCTTGGAGCAGTCTGGCCGGAGCTCTGGGGCTGGCGCTCTGCATTTCGGTCTGGAGCTTCCTGCTTTCGCCGGTCTGCCACATCCAGGGGGTGGAAATCTTCACCGGCGGGGCTTTCGGCAAGCTCGCGGGCCAGTACTTTCTCGAATTGTTCAATCCGATCGGCACCTACCTGCTGATGAGCATTCTCCTGGCCCTGGCTCTGATCGTTACGACTCACATCTCTCCTTTCCGGATCGCGGCGCTATTGCTGACCACCCTGCTGGCCGCCGGCCGCGGCCTGGTCAGAATGGGACAGCGGCTGATAGCCCTGCCGCAGCGTTTTTACAAACGCCGCGCCGCAGTTAAAACCGGAGAAGAAAGCGCTGGGGAAAGTACTGCCAGAACCACCCGGAAACGCAAAAAGATCAAAATCACCAAGCCCCACGAGGAAAAACCCAAACCAGCCCCGATGACCCAGGGCAACCTCCCCTTTCTACGTGAAAGCGGGCGTATCACCCTGCCCAGCCTGGACCTCCTGGAAAACCCCGCCCCGCGCCGCAAACGGGGTACCGACAAGGAGAGCCTGGAACTCAAATCCCAACAGCTCGAAAACAAGCTCAAGGACTACGGGGTCGAGGGCCGGGTCGTCGAGGTCCATCCCGGTCCGGTGGTGACGATGTATGAATTCCAGCCCGCGGCCGGGATCAAGCTGAGCAAGATCACGGCCCTGGCCGATGACCTCGCCCTGGCGATGAGCGCCATGTCGGTCCGCATCGTCGCCCCGATCCCGGGCAAAGCGGTGGTCGGCATCGAGATCCCCAATCTCGACCGCGAGGACGTCAATTTCAAAGAGCTGCTTTTGAGCCAGAGCTATCAGAAAAGCAAAAGCACCCTGCCCCTGGCTTTGGGTAAGGAGATCGACGGTATGCCGATGATCGCTGATCTGGCCAAGATGCCCCATCTGCTGATCGCCGGCTCGACCGGATCCGGCAAAAGTGTCGGTATCAACTGCCTGATCTGCAGTATCCTTTTCAAGGTGACCCCGGACCAGGTCAAATTCATCATGGTCGACCCCAAGCGTCTCGAGCTTTCGGTCTACAACCATATCCCCCACCTGCTCCTGCCGGTGGTCACCAATCCCAAGCGGGCCGCCGCCGCCTTAAGCTGGGCGGTCGAGGAAATGGAGCGCCGCTACAGCCTGATGTCGCTCTCCGGGACCCGCAATATCGCCTCCTATAATCGCTACGTGGTCAAGGAACTGGAACGCCGCGGTCGCGAACCTCAGCCGGAAACACAGGATGAGAATGGCGCTGCAGCGCCGCCTCTCGAAACTTTCCCCTATATCGTCATCATCATCGACGAGCTGGCCGACCTGATGATGGTCGCTTCCAAAGAGGTCGAGGAATCGATCACCCGCCTGGCCCAGATGGCCCGGGCCGCCGGCATCCACCTGATTCTCGCCACCCAGCGCCCCTCGGTCGACGTCATCACCGGCCTGATCAAGGCCAATTTCCCGGCCCGGATCTCTTTTCGGGTTTCGTCCAAGATCGATTCCCGCACCATTCTCGATGCTTCCGGAGCCGAGCACCTGCTCGGCAACGGCGACATGCTGCTTTTAAACCCGGGCAGTTCGAGTTTCACCCGCCTGCACGGGGCCTTCATCAGTGACGAGGAGATCAAGAACCTGACCGACTATCTGCGCAGCCAAGGCCAGCCGGAATACCAGGAAGACATGTTGCAGAAACATGAAGAGGCCCTGAACAAGGCCAAGAAAGGCCGGGGTTCACGGGCGACAGTTGGCGAGGAAAGCGGCGGAGATGAGGAGGGCTACGACGAGCTTTATGACGAGGCCGTGGCCTTCGTTTCCCGACTCAAGGGGGCCTCGGCCTCGATGCTGCAACGCAAATTCAAGATCGGCTACAACCGCGCTGCCCGGATCGTCGAGACCATGGAGCGGGAAGGGGTCGTCGGCCCGGCCGAAGGCAGCAAGCCGAGAAAGATCCTGATTCAACCCATCGACGAGTAGACGATCTCCGGCTGGAAATCTCGCGCCCACAGTTTACATCATCACCAGGGACAAAAACATTGTCGACATCCGGAATACCACATTAGGAGGGTTGCCGCCGCGCAGGTAGATATCATCCTCGACCCGGGTCAGAACCTTGGTCATCAAGACCTCGTAACCCATGTTGAGATGCCCGTCGGGACAACCGCCGTTGGTCCGGAAAAGCAGTTCGCCGTGCTCGTCGCGATAGACTTTCAGACGCCAGTTGACCTGTTTGAGATTGCTGTAGAGCCGTTGCAGACGGTCGAGAGGAATCTGAAGGCTGGTCACCAGGGCGGCTGAATCGTTGGGCCCCTGCCGACCGTAACCCTCATCAATACTTTTGCGCAGCCCCAGGGCCAACAAGGCGACCCGGTCGGCGTATTGCGGTTGCGGCGCGAAGGCGGCGGTCAGAATCTCGTCGGAAGGGCTCTCGTCGTAAGGCGTGCCCAGCTTGCCGCGGTCGACAAAGACGATTCTCAGTTTGCGCTTGCGGCTTTTGGGGTCGGGCTCGTAACGGGGATTACGCCGGTAGAGGCGACTGCAGAAATCCTGGAGACAGCTATAATGCTGGCGCAGATGGTGCTGGATGATGAGCACGTCGCTGGAGGTCAGGATACCACCCACTCCACCCCGGCTGCCGCAGCCCCCCAAAAACAGCAGAGCGAGAACGAACAACAGAGAAAAAGCCTTTTTCCTCGCTCCG
>JAADEO010000083.1 GCA_013153415.1 Deltaproteobacteria bacterium | reverse complement strand
GATGGTGCTGGCCGGTTGCTTCGGGTCACGGTTGAATTTGTCTTTGATGGCGATAAGGTGCTTGCGGCTGATACCGAAAGTCACGTTGTTGTTCCTGAGAGCGGAGACCAGCTGGTCGATGGTGACGGGATGGTTTTCAGGTTCGGGCGTGATGGTGAGCCGAGCCTCGGTTTTCGCGGCGACGACAGTTACTTGAATCATGGATGCGCCTTTTTCCGGGAGGGTCGAGGGCCGGGAAAACCCTCTAAATACCTGTAACCCTATCATTTAAAAGCGGATTAGGCAAGACGGCTTCCCGGGGAAGATATTGACAATAGGATTGGGCTTTGCTATTAAGTGCCGCGGTTTACTGAAAGTGGCTGCAGCATTGCCCGTACGGTATGCAGATCCGCCTGATCGGTGCAGGCTGTAGCGTCCCTGAGGGTTCCCGGCCGTCCGGGCGGGGCAGCGGGTTTTATAATCTGGTTACGGACTTATAACCTTTTGCGAAATTCGAAAGACAGATATACCCTGGTGGTCTTCCGCTCCGGCAGTGGCGTGCATCGCAAGGTGACGGTGCCGGTCAAGCCGGTGAAAAGGGCTCTCTGGATCCTGCTCCCCGGGGTCTGCGCTCTGTTCCTCGGGGCTCTGGTCGCAATTACTCTGTATCTCTCCAACCTGCGCAATATCGAAGATTACAACCGCTTGGCCCAACAGAACCGGGAACTCGAAAAACAGGTGGATTTCTTCTCGCAGCGCCTCAGGGATCTCGATGAACAGCTGACCGGGCTCAAAGAGAGCAATACCAGGATCAAGGTTCTGGCCAATCTGGCGATAGTGCCGGGCCGCGACGAGCGTCTCGGGGTGGGGGGGCCCGATCCCTTGGCGGCGGCCCTGACGGTTTCCTGTCTCGACAGTGAGCGCAAGCAGCAGCTGGCCCGGATGCACGAAGAGTTGCAGTTGCTCGAGCTCGACATCTCCCATGAGGAGGGTGAGCTCAAACGGCTCGGAGAACATCTCGAGAAGCAGCAGGCGCAGCTCAATTTTACCCCCTCGGTCTGGCCGGTCAAAGGTTGGATAAGTTCTCGCTTCGGTTACCGGGTTTCCCCCTTTACCGGTCGCCGGGAACTGCATAAGGGGCTCGATATCGTCAACCGGAACGGTACGCCGGTGGTGGCCACCGCCGACGGCCGCGTGGTTTATGCCGGTTATAAAGGGGGATACGGCAAGATGGTGATTATCGATCACGGCTTGGGAAAGATTACCAAGTATGGTCACCTGGCCAAAATTATTGTCAGGAATGGTGACGAGGTGATTCGGGGCCAGCAGATTGGTCTGCTGGGCAGTTCCGGCCGCAGCACCGGACCCCATCTCCATTACGAAGTGGTGATCAATGGCAAAGCGGTCAATCCGATGGACTACCTGCTGGATTAAGCGACAAGTCATGTGAATTTTTCCCGGAGCTTCCCTGTTCTTTATCCCTCGGGTCCTCGTGAAACGCCGGTCATCAGGTGTTGTTCAGCGGGGACTTTTTTATTTTGATGGCCTCGTAGCGAATTGAAAATTGTGTAAAAACAGGATGGCAAAGTAAAAAGCTCCCGATACGAGGCTCAATAACCTTAATCGGAAATGCCCCGAGTTCAGCGAGGAACTGTTCTTGGGGGCGAAGTCGATGGGCTTGTGACAAAACCATCAGAGGTTGGTTAAATGGCAAATATTCTGAAAAAGATTTTCGGCAGCAAGAACGATCGTGAAATAAAGCGTATGCAGCCTCTGGTGCGGCGTATCAACCAGGAAGAGGCGGCTCTGAAGGAGCTGTCCGACAGCCAGCTGCAGGCGAAAACCGCCGCTTTCAAGGAGCGTTATGCGCGGGGGGAAAGCCTGGATGAACTCCTGCCGGAGGCTTTCGCGGTTGTCCGGGAAGCCTCGATCCGGGTGTTGGGCATGCGCCATTTCGATGTTCAGCTGATGGGTGGCATTGTTCTCCATGAAGGTAAAATCGCCGAGATGAAAACCGGTGAGGGTAAAACCCTGGCCGCGACCCTGCCGGTTTACCTCAATGCCTTGGCCGGCAAGGGTGTGCATGTCGTGACCGTCAACGACTATCTCGCCCGGCGCGATGCCGAGTGGATGGGCATCCTCTACAGGTTTCTCGGGCTTTCAGTCGGAGTTATCCTGCACGATCTCGATGACGCCGAACGCCAGGCTGCTTACGGTGCCGATATTACCTACGGTACCAACAACGAGTTTGGTTTCGACTACCTCCGGGACAATATGAAGTTCTCGCTGGAGGATTACGTCCAGCGTCCGCTCCACTATGCGATCGTCGACGAGGTCGACAGTATTCTCATCGACGAGGCCCGGACCCCGCTGATCATCTCCGGTCCCACCGATGAGAGTACCGACAAGTATTACGAGATCGACAAGGCCATGCGCAAGCTCATCCAGCGCAACCGGAGCCTGGCCGAGCCCGAGGATTACGAGGTCGACGAGAAGAGCCGTGCCGTCTCCCTGACCGAAGCCGGGGTCGCCCGGGTCGAGGAGTTGCTGGGGATCAGCAATCTCTACGAGCCGTCGCAGATCGAGACCCTGCACCATGTCAACCAGGCTCTGCGGGCTCACGTTCTTTTCAAACTGGATGTCGATTATGTTGTCAAGGACGGCAAGGTGGTGATCGTTGACGAGTTTACCGGGCGTCTGATGGACGGCCGCCGCTACAGCGATGGCCTGCACCAGGCTCTGGAAGCCAAAGAGGGGGTCCAGATCGAGCGCGAGAACCAGACTCTGGCCTCGGTCACCTTCCAGAACTATTTCCGCATGTACGATAAACTTGCCGGGATGACCGGAACCGCCGACACCGAGGCGGTCGAGTTCTCCCAGACCTACGGTCTCGACGTTGTCGTGGTGCCGACCAACAAGCCGATGATCCGCAAGGATAATCCCGATGTCATCTACAAAACCGCGAAAGAGAAGTACAACGCGGTGGTTGAGGAAATCATCGCCTGTCATGAAACCGGCCAGCCGGTTCTGGTCGGGACGATCTCGATCGAGGATTCCGAGTACCTGCACAAGGTTTTGCGGCGTCGGGGCATACCCCACGAAGTCTTGAATGCCAAGTTTCATGAAAAAGAGGCTGAGATCGTGGCCCAGGCCGGGCGCAAAGGGGCAGTGACCATTGCTACCAACATGGCTGGCCGCGGAACCGATATCGTGCTGGGTGGCAATCCCGAGATGCTGGCCAAGTCCAAGCTCAAAGAGGAGATGACGCCGGAAGAGCGCGAGGCGGTGATCGCTAAATTCCGGGAGCAGTGCGAGGCTGAACGCGAGGAGGTCCTGGCGGCCGGCGGGCTCCATATCCTGGGTACCGAGCGTCACGAAAGCCGTCGCATCGACAATCAGTTGCGCGGTCGTTCCGGGCGTCAGGGAGACCCCGGTTCTTCCCGGTTTTATCTCAGCCTCGAAGATGACCTGATGCGGATTTTCGGTTCCGAGCGCATTGCCAAGGTGATGGATACTCTGGGCATCGAAGAGGGCGAGCCGATTGAACACAAGATGATCTCCAAGGCCATCGAGAATGCCCAGAAACGGGTCGAGGGTCACAACTTCGATATCCGGAAACAGCTGCTCGAATACGATGATGTCATGAACAAGCAGCGGGAGACCATCTACGCCCTGCGGCGCGAGGTGCTCGGTAACGACAATCTCCACTCCCTGGTACTTGAATACAGCGAGGATGTGGTCGACGAGATCGTCGAAGCCGCCACCGGCGGTTCCCGTAATAGTGCCGAATGGGATTATGACTCGCTGGCCAGCGGAATGCACCATACTTTCGGTCTCAAGGTCGATCTCGGCGAGGAATCGGAACTGCGCGAAATCGGCGATGCCGAGACCTTGAAGCGGGAGATCTTCACCCTGGTGCAACAGGCCTACGAGGATCGGGAGAAGGAGATCGGCAGCGAGACCCTGCGCCAGCTGGAAAAGATCATTCTTCTGCATACCATCGATACCCTCTGGAAGGACCACCTCTACGCCATCGACCAGCTCAAGGAGGGGATCGGCCTGCGCGGTTATGGTCAGAAGGATCCTTTGCGCGAATATCAGCGCGAGGGTTTCGATATGTTCGCTGATATGATCGAGCGCATCAAGGAGGATGTCGTCGGTCAGCTCTTCCATATCCAGGTGACCCGGGAGGAAGAGGTCGCAGCCCTCGACCAGCAGGCTCGCCAGGAGACCGAGATCGTGCTCTCGCACGGCGGCGAAAGCGAAACCGGCAAGCGCAAACCGGTGGTCAAAGAGAAGAAGATCGGCCGCAACGATCCCTGTCCCTGCGGTAGCGGCAAGAAATACAAGAAGTGCTGCGGGCGCTAGAGCCCGTCGGCCTGACCAGGTGGACTGCAATGAGTGAAAATGAAACCAAAATCGCCTCCGGCTACCGTTTTGCCGGAGTCCACTGCGGGTTGAAAGCCGATGGCGTGGCGGATCTGGCCCTGATTGTCAGCGAAGCGCCGGCAGTGATGGCGGCAACCTTCACCCGTAACCGTTTTCCGGCCGCTCCGGTGGTCTATGGTCGTCGGCAGCTGGAGCTCCATACCCCGGTCCGGGCGGTGCTGGTCAATGCCGGCAATGCCAATGCCTGTACCGGTCGCCAGGGGGAGATCGACGTCATGACCACGGTCGAAGTGTTGGCCTCGGTGCTGAAGATCGACCGGGATGAGATATTTGTCTCCTCGACCGGGGTTATCGGTGAACCTTTCCCGGTAACCACCGTGCTCAAGGGCATCGAAGCTCTCGCAGAGGGAATTGCGGCTGATACGTCTGCCTCCTCGGGAGCTTTAGAGGCTGCCGCCCGGGCGATCATGACCACCGACCAGGTGCCCAAGATCGCCGCCTCCACGGTAATGACTTCTCAGGGCCCGGTGACGGTTACCGGTATCGCCAAAGGGGCCGGTATGATCCATCCTGATATGGCGACGATGCTGGCCTATCTGTTATGCGATGTCGAGATCGGGGAAAAGGAGTGGCGGGAGATGCTCTCCCGGGTGGTGGATCTGAGTTTCAACCGGATCAGTGTCGATGGCGATACCAGTACCAATGATACGGTTCTGGCCCTGGCTAACGGAGCCTCGGGCTGCCGGCTCGAGAGTGAGAGTGAGCTTGCCGCCCTGGAAACCGGGTTGCTCGAAGTGGCCCGGCAGTTGGCCTATATGATTGTCAAGGATGGTGAAGGGGCGACCAAGGTGGTGACTGTCCGGGTTGTCGGGGCCGCAGACCGCCCGGCGGCAGAGAAGGTTGCCCGGGCGGTGGCTAATTCGGCCCTGGTCAAGACTGCATTTTTCGGCCAGGACGCCAACTGGGGGCGGATCGTGGCCGCAGTCGGCTATGCCGGGGTCGAGATCGACTCCGATCGGGTCAATATCGATTTCGATCAAGTCCGGGTGGTCAGCAATGGGGTCCGCGATCCACGCTACCGTGAGTCGGATGGTGCGGCGGTGCTGAAAGAGGCGGAGTTCGTGGTGAAAATTGACCTCAATCAGGGGGATGGAGATTTCTCTCTGCTGACCTCTGATCTGACTCACGACTATATTTCCATCAATGCCGATTATCGCAGTTGAACGGCTCCAGGTTTGAGATTGCGGGAAAAGTTGTTATACTTCCAAGTGGTGCCGAGCGGCAGGCTGCTTCCGCGGTCGGCGTCTGGATATTGGATTAGTATGGTTTTTGCTTAGACCGGACTGCATTCTGGAAGAACCGTTTCCGGAACCGGTTTTTGCCGGCCTGACAGCTCGGGCTGGGCCGCCCCGGGATTGACAATTTCAAACAACAAGAGGAGTGCCAAGATGAATTACGCCAACTATGCCCGTCTGCATGCCCGCAACCTTCCCGACAAAATCTGCCTTATCGAACGGACCCCGGCCACCGGCCTGCGCCGGACCTTGACCTGGAAGGAGTTCAACACCTCCATCAACCGGGTTGCCAACTATCTCAAGAACGAGTTCGGGATCAAACCTGGAGATTATGTCATGCATCTCCAGAACAACTCCCTGGAGTGGCTGATCAGCTATTATGCCATCATCAAGCTCGGGGCCGTGGTCGTGCCCCTCAACTTCCGTTTCGTCGGGGCCGATATCAAGTATGCGGCCGAGGTCGCCAGTCCCAAGGCTTTTATCCTCGGTTCCGAGTTTTTGGGTGTGGTCGAGCCGGTCAAGGAGGAGCTTGCGACGATCAGCAATTACGCCTGTGTCGGTGAAACCATCGGCGCCGGGATGGTTGATTTCCAGGATATGCTGAATTATGGTGATGCTTCCGAAGCGTTGCTGGATGTCGCTGACGATACCGATCTTGCCATGATGTTCACCTCCGGGACCACCGGTAAACCCAAACCGGTGCTCCACACCCACTACTCCCTGAATAATACCGCAATCGGCAACGGGATGAGTTACTTTGTCGAGAAGAACGACAACTACCTCTTCTTTCTGCCTCTCTACCACAGCGGAACGATGTTTCTGTGGGCGCCATTCTACGCGACCGGGGCGACCGGCACGATCCTGCGCGAACTCAAGGAGCCCAAATCGATTATCGAGGCCCTGGCTGAAGAAAAATGTACTGACGTTCTCTTCGTGGTGCCGATCGCGGTTGGCATTCTCAACGCCATCGACAAGGGTGAAATCAAACTTTCCGATTATGATTTGTCGGCTTGGCGCTATATGGAGATCGGAGCCCAGCCGGTGCCTTTCGATGTCATGAAGAAACTGGTCGAAACCCTGCCTTGCGGAGTTTCCAATATCTACGGGATCACCGAAGGCGGTGGCGGCGGAACCTTCAACCTCTATCCCGACGAAGTTCTGGTACGGCCGGGCTCGATCGGTAAACCGACCTTCGGGGTCGAGGCCAAATTGGTCGATTTTGAAGGCAACGAGGTCGGTCCGGAAGAGGTCGGTGAACTGATCTTCAAGACCCCGAGGATGATGAAGGGCTATTACGGCAATCCGGAGATGACGGCCGCGACCTTGAAGGACGGTTGGCTTCACACCGGAGATTTGCTCAAAACCGATGCCGACGGTTACTACTATATCGTCGACCGCAAGAAAGACATGATTACCAGCGGAGGGGAGAATATCTTTCCGGTCGAGATCGAAGACGCCCTGATGGAGCATCCCGATATCGATGATGTCGCCTGTATCGGGGCCCCGGACGAGCGCCTGGTCGAGGTGGTGATGGCGATCGTCCAGCTCAAAGAGGGCAAGACTCTGACCGAAGAGGAGGTCATCGCATTCGCCAAAACCCGGCTCGCCACTTACAAGCTGCCGCGTATCGTCAAATTCGACCAGGTCATGCGTAATCCCACCGGGAAACTGATGAAGCCGCAGATGCGGGAAAAGTATACCGGTCGCAAGGAGGCTTTCAAGAGCCTGGTTTAGTTCAGACCCTGTCTTGATAAAGCAAACCGATCAGAAACGGCTGCCGGAGGTCTCGACCCGCCCGGCGGCCGTTTTTGTTTTCTCCTCTTCCAGTTCCAGCTGTTTTTCAAGAATATCCCGGTAGTTATTGACCCTCTCAACATAGCGTACCGGTTCTATGCCGCGGGCATAACCGTATTTGAGCTTGCGGTAGTAGCGCGGCTGGCTGAGCAGCGGCAGGACTTCCTTGAGGGTCAGCCAGCTGTCAGGATTCTTGCCCAGTTCCCGGGCCAGCTGCCGGGCGTCGTAGATGTGTCCGAGGCCAACGTTGTAGGCGGCCATCGCCACGTTCCAGTGGTCCCGGCGGTTGTAGTTGCCGGGAACCCGGTCGAGCAGCTGGCGCAGGTAGCAGGCCCCGCCCCGGATGCTCTCCTCGGGATTGAGTCGGTCCTTGATTCCGAGTTCGTTGGCGGTCGCCTGGGTCAGCATCATGATGCCCCGGACCCCGGTCGGGCTGGTGGCCAGCGGGTTCCAGTTCGATTCCTGGTAGGCCTTGGCGGCCAGCAGGGTCCAGGGGATCCGGTAGATGCGGCCGTACTTCTCGAACCAGGGCCGATAGGTCGGCAGCAGGGTCCGGATGCGGCGGTTGAAAACCTTGATGTCGACGTAATCGAAAAGCTCGATATGGCCGTAATAACGCTCCTTGAGTTCACTCAGATGGCCCTGGCTGGTGAACTCTCCCAGCCATTGGAAGATTTTTTCCCGCAGCCGGCGGCGTTGCGAGTTGATGATCCAGGCCAGAGGCTGTTCCTGGCTCAGGGAGAAGGCGGCCCGCAGTTCCGGGTAGTAGCGGCGGTTGATGGCGAGGATGTTGGAATCGGCCACGGTCAGGGAGAGGCGCCGACGCCAGATCATTTCCAGGAGTTGGTCGGTGCTGTAATCGTCGGTGGTCTTCCATTTGAGTCGCGGGTATTTGGCTTTCAGCTCCCGGAGGCGCTCCTCGTAGCTGCTGCGGGCCAGGATGAGGGGGGTGAAATTCTGCAGCTCCGGGATATTGCGGGGGTGAGGAGAGCCTTTACGGTAGACGACTTCCTGGCGGACCGTGAAATAATCGGGACCGAAGGTGAAGTATTCCATTCTTTCCGGGGTCCGGGTCAGACCGCCAGCGGCGATATCGGCCTGGTTGGTGGCCATCGCGGTCAGGGTCTCGGAAATCGAGTTCGCGATCTTTATTTTCAGTTTCAGTTTGAGGTGGTGGGCCAGGGCCTTGACCAGGTCGTATTCAAAACCCATCTCCCCGTCCGGGCCGATGTAGTAGGCGGTCGGGATATTCCGGGTCAGAACCGTGAGCACTCCGGGAGTCATGGTCAGGGGGGGTGGTTTGGCCGGTTTCTGGCAGCTCCAGAAAAGCAGGGAGAATCCGCCCAGAATCAGGATGATGAGTACCGGGATGGTCGGTTTCCCGGGGGAATACTGGCTGGACGGCAGCTTCTTTTCCCGCCGCTGTGCCGTAATTTTATGGGGCCACCAACGCATCAGGTTTTTCCCGTTCAGAAATGGAAGCACTGGTTGCCACTATAGCCTATCTCCCCGGGGATTACAAATTGTTGGCAGGAAAGGGGCCAGCTTTTCCCGCCAGAGGGCCAGTTTGACGTCCGCTTTGAGGCCGGCGTAAGCCGGGCTGGTCGAGGGTAGGTCGATGAGTTCGAGGTTGTGGCAGAGGGCCGGATCGGGTTTCAGGAAGTGGCGTTTGAATGAGCTTTCCGCTTTGCGGCCGTTGAAAGCCAGGGCTTTAAGTTCCGGGTGCCGGTTGATCAAAGCGGGCAGGGGGTTGGGGACCTCGCTGCGGGGATCGATGTCGCCGTCCAGGCTGCCGGGGCGGATGCAGGCCCCGATGACGTCCCAGAGGGAGATCCGGTTGTTTTTCAGCAGGTTGAGTCGTTCCGGATAAGGCGCTTTTGGCTCGCCACCGAGCAGGGTGGTCATGATCGGCCAGAACTGGTTGCGGGGGTGGGCGTAATACTGTTGCCGGAGCAGTGATTCGCGGCCCGGCATCGAACCCAGAATCAGGAGTCGGCAGGTTGGTGCTTCGACCGCATCGAGGCCGGTAAGCCTGGGTAAATCCTTTTTCTTCGGCATCTTTTAGTCTTGTTGGCCGGTTGTGGGCGACCGGGTGGTGGTCGTTTTGGTGCCTTGCAGGCTGTTTTCCGGTTTGAGAAGCAAGAAAATGTTCTGATAAGAAGGTTTGATTCACGGGCCGTAGGACCTGTTGGGGTTGCGAGATTCATTCCCATGTCGTGGCCTGGTTACCAATGATAGTGCGATTGTCGATTCAGGTCAACCCCGGGCCGCGGAGCGCTTCGTGAAAAGATAACTATTGGTTGACTTTTCGGGGGCTTTTCCCTATACTTGAAAACCTTTTTAAAGGGTGAGAAATGTCTGTATTTTTAGGGGGATTTGTGATGCGTTCAGTAATTATCGCCGGTGCCGCCGGTCGCATGGGTAAAAGACTTGTCGACCTTGTCAATGCCCAACCCGAGGCTCGGGTAGCGGGAGCCTTGGAACACCCGGAAAATCCCGCTCTGGGTCGGGATGCGGGAGAGATTGCCGGTATCGGGACCATTCAAGTGCCGCTGGTCGGCAGCCTCGACGAGTTGGTCGATTGCGAAGCTGACGTGATGATCGATTTTACGGCACCGGCCGCCACCCTGGCCAACGTCGCATGGGCTACAGCCCACGGTGTCGCCATGGTGATCGGTACTACCGGCCTGTCAAGCGATGACCGTCGGCAGTTGGCGCTGGCGGCGGAAAAGATCCCCCTGGTTTTTGCTCCCAACATGAGTGTCGGCGTCAATGTTCTGTTCAAAGTCGTGGCTGAGGTCGCCGCCATCCTGGGTGATGATTTCGATGTCGAGATTCTCGAGGCCCATCACAACCAGAAGAAGGATGCACCGAGCGGGACGGCGGTGCGTTTGGGGGAGATCGTAGCCCAGGTTCTGGGGCGTGATTATGAGAAGGATGCGGTTTTCACCCGTCAGGGTTTTGTCGGCGCCCGTACCAAAAAAGAGATCGGCATGCAGACCCTGAGGGCCGGGGATATTGTCGGCGAACACCTGGTCATGTTCGGGGGCATGGGCGAACGCTTAGAGATCATTCACCGGGCTCATTCCCGTGATAACTTCGCCGCCGGCGCTGTGCGGGCCGCCCTCTGGCTCGAAGGTCGCGGCCCCGGTCTTTACGACATGCAGGATGTTCTGGGGCTGAAAACGAACAGGTAGAGAAGCTAGCAAGGAGAGTTTGCTGATGGAGCCAACTGAGGTTCTGGGACGCCAGGCGACCCCGGTCAACATCGAGGACGAGATGAAAAGCTCGTACCTCGCCTACGCGATGAGCGTTATTATCGGACGGGCCCTGCCTGACGTCAGGGATGGATTGAAACCGGTGCATCGCCGGGTCCTGTACGCCATGCACGATCTGGGCAATGTCTGGAATAAGCCCTACAAGAAATCGGCTCGGGTCGTCGGTGATGTTATCGGTAAATATCATCCCCACGGCGACAGCGCCGTTTACGATACGATTGTCCGCATGGCGCAGGAGTTTTCCCTGCGCTACCCCCTGGTCGACGGTCAGGGCAACTTCGGTTCGGTCGATGGCGACGCTCCGGCGGCGATGCGTTATACCGAGATCCGCATGGCCCGTCTGGCCGGAGAGATGCTGGCCGATATCAACAAGGATACCGTCGATTTCGCCCCCAACTATGATGAATCCCTGAAAGAGCCGCTGGTCCTGCCGGCTCGTTTCCCCAATCTCCTGGTCAACGGATCGACCGGGATCGCGGTCGGCATGGCGACCAATATTCCGCCCCACAACCTGACCGAGGTGGTCAACGCGATCATCGCCTGTATCGCCAATCCCGAGATCTCCGTGGCCGAGCTGATGGCCTACATCCCCGGGCCCGATTTCCCCACCGCCGGCTTCATTTACGGGCGCGAAGGGATCGCTTCGGCCTACATGACCGGCCGGGGTGTGATTCGCCTGCGGGCCCGGGCCGAGGTTGAGAACGATGAGAAGACCGGGCGCGAACGGATTATCATCACCGAGATTCCCTATCAGGTCAACAAGGCCCGGATGCTGGAGAAGATGGCCGAACTGGTGCGCCACAAGAAGCTGACCGGTATCTCCGACCTGCGGGACGAGTCGGATCGTTCCGGGATGCGGATCGTGATCGAGATCAAGCGTGATGCCCAGGGCGAGATCGTCTTGAACCAGCTCTACAAGCAGACCCAGCTCCAGACCTCGTTCGGGATCACTCTGCTGGCGATCGTCGACCGCCAGCCCCAGGTTTTGAATCTCAAGGAATTGCTCAGTCATTTCATCGAACACCGCAAGGACGTGATCCGACGTCGGACCGCTTTCGAGCTGGCCCGGGCCCGGGAGCGCCTCCACCTGCTGGCCGGCTTCAAGATCGCGCTCGACAATCTCGACGAAGTCATCGAGATCATCCGGGCTGCGG
>JAADEO010000138.1 GCA_013153415.1 Deltaproteobacteria bacterium | reverse complement strand
CAAGGTGGCGGTCAAGGTGGCGGAGAAGAACGGCAAGGTGGGTTGCGCCCGGATAACTCCGAACTCCCTGCACCGTCTGCTCGGGCCTTACAAATATCTGCCGGAAGGCGGCCAGGGGGCGGATCAGGCCGGGGTCGCGACCGGGCTCGCCTGGACACCCTATGGCGGAGTCGTGCTCCTGGTCGAAACCCTGCTGATGCCGGGCAAGGGCAACCTCTCGCTGACCGGCCACCTGGGCGACGTGATGAAAGAATCGGCCCAGGCGGCCTTGAGTTTCATCCGTTCCCGTTGCCATGAGTTCGGTTTGCCGCCTGAGATCTTCCAGGAGAATGACATCCATATCCATGTTCCGGCCGGAGCCACTCCCAAGGATGGTCCCTCGGCCGGGGTCACCATGCTGACCTCGCTGCTTTCGGCCCTGACCGGAATCCCGGCCTACCGCAATGTCGCCATGACCGGGGAGCTGACCCTGACCGGCCGGGTGATGCCGATCGGAGGCCTCAAGGAGAAGGTCCTGGCGGCCCTGCGTTTCGGGGCCGACACGGTTCTGATTCCGGAAGACAACCGCAAGGATCTCGAAGAGATTCCCGCGAATATCCGCAAGCAGCTGCAGATTATCCCGGTCAAGCGGGCCGATGAGGTCATCCCCCGGGCTCTGGTACGGATGCCGAAACCGCGAGCCGCGAAGAAACGGGGACGCCCGGCCAAAAGCCGGAAGTCGACCGCCAAGGAATAGATTTTCCGGTGGCCGTGGATATCAGAGAGCAGACCCTGGCCGATTGGGGAGAATTCTCTTTCATCGGTTTTCTGCGCGACCGGCTGCCCGCTTCCCATCCGGAACTGCTTTTGGGGATTGGCGATGACGCCTCCTGGTGGCGGCCGGCCGGCGGCGAGGTCCTGACCACCACCGACATGCTGGTCGAGGGGGTGCATTTCGATCTGGCCTATACCTCGGCCGCCGATCTCGGCTGGAAGTCTCTGGCCGTCAATCTCAGCGATCTGGCGGCCATGGGGGGGCGGCCGGCCTGCGTCTACCTGGCTCTGGGGCTGCCCGGGACCACCCGGCGTTCCTGGCTGGAAGAATTCATTGATGCTTTTCTGGAGCTTGCCGACCACTATGGTGTGCAGCTTGCCGGTGGAGATACGGTCAGGTCGGAAACTCTGGTGATCTCGGTGGCGCTCAACGGTATCCCGGCCGCGGCGGGGCCGGTGCGCCGGGCCGGAGCCCGGCCCGGTGATGATCTCTATCTTTCGGGCAGTGTGGGCGACAGCTTTCTCGGGCTGCGCTGCCTGCAGGGGCGCCTGTCGGTTTCCGGGCCGGCCGGTATTTTTCTGCGCGAGCGTCATCTGCGGCCCCGACCCCGGGTCGAGCTGGGGGCTTTCTTGGGGACGAGTGGCATGGTAAACGCCATGCTCGATGTCAGTGACGGGCTGATCGCCGATCTGGGACACCTGTTGTCTGCATCGGGGGGTTGGGGTGCGGAACTCGAGATCGAGAACCTGCCCCTTTCGTCTGCCGCCCGGGAAGCCTTGCGAGCCGGGATGTGCGATTATCCGGAGCTGCTGACTGGCGGTGAGGATTTCGAGCTCTTATTCAGCCTCGCTCCGGATCGCTTTCCGGAGTTGGCGGCGGCGGTTGCCGGAGTGGGGGTGGAGCTGACCCGTATCGGCCGAATAACCTCAAAGCCCGGCATCTTTCTTCTCGGGCCGGACCGCCTGCCCTATCAACTTGACGGAAAGGAAGGCTATGACCACTTCCAGACCCGGGATTGCTGAGCTCAAACCCGACCAGACCGTTGATCTGCTGTTGCTGGTGCGGCGCAAGAATCTGGCCCGCAGCCGCAACGGCAAGGATTATCTCAATCTCAAGCTCGGCGACCGGAGCGGTGAAATCACTGCTTTCGTCTGGGACGATGCCGAGCGGCTGGCAGCCCTGTTCGACGAGGGGGATTGCGTCCGGGTCAAAGGTCGGAGCCAGCTCTTCAACGGCAATCTGCAGTTGACGGTAAATCTCATCGAACCTTGGAAGGGAGAGATCGACCCGCGGGATTTCCTGCCCCAGAGTCAGCAGCATATCCCGACCATGGAGCGGGACCTGCATGGTATGATCGCCGACTTATGCGATCCCTGGCTCAAGCGCCTGGTCGAGGCTTTTTTCATCCGGGATCGGGAGTTCGCCCGGCGGTTCGCCCTGGCCCCGGCGGCCAAAGCGATGCATCATGCCTGGCTCGGAGGGTTGCTGGAGCACACCCTCGGGGTCGCCCGCCTGGCCCGGAAGGTCTGCCCGCTCTATCCCGGTATCGATGCCGATCTGGTTCTGGCCGGGGCTCTGCTGCACGATATCGGCAAGATCGAAGAATTGGTTTACGAGCGCACTCTCGATTACTCGACAGCCGGCCGGCTGCTTGGCCACGTGATGCTCGGCGTGCAGATGATCCGCGAAAAGGCCGGAACGATCAAAGGTTTTCCCGAAGAGACCCTGATGCTGGTCGAGCATCTCATTCTCAGTCATCACGGCGAGTATGCTTTCGGTTCGCCCAAACGCCCCAAGACCCGGGAAGCGATCGTTCTGAATTTTATCGACGATCTCGATGCCAAGCTCGTGGCGGTCGACACCTTCATGGCCAAAGCCGCCCGCGAAGGTCGGGAGTGGAGCGATTACCACCGGCTTTTCGAACGTAATTTCTATCTCGGCGGCCGCCAGGAGCGCCCCGAAGATTGCCTTCCTGTTTCCGATTCGGATGCGCCCGCTTCCGGGGGGCGGTCCGGATTGCTTTTCTGAGGACCGCCTGAATCTTTCCTCTCTCCCTTGACATCGGCAGGGGCCATTGCTATGTTAAGCCCGTTAGCACTCTATGTGATTGAGTGCTAGCGGGTCAATGGCTTGTTCAAGTTATTGATGATCCGGAAATTTCCGGATGGTACCCGTTGTTTTAGAGGTGGAAATGGAAAACTTGACGACCAGGCATATAGACGTGTTGCAGGCGGTGGTTGAGCACTACATCCGTAGCGGCGAACCGGTCGGCTCTCGGACCTTGTCGCGCAGTCCGCGCTTCAAACTCAGTCCGGCGACTCTGCGCAATGTCATGGCCGATCTTGAGGAGGGCGGTTATCTGTGTCAACCTCACACCTCAGCCGGACGGATTCCCACCGATCGTGGGTTCCGTTTCTATGTCAACCATTTGCCCGTTTACAACGAGGTTACTCCCGAGGCCCGGCAGAAGATCCGGGAACGTTTGGAGATGTCGGATGGCCGCCTGGAGGAGATCCTGCATGACGGGGTTCTGACCCTGGCGCAGTTGACGCCTTACGTCGGGGTTGTCAGTCTGCCCGATTTCCGGCACATGGTGATCCGTCATATCCGTTTCGTCAAGCTCAGCGGCCGCCGGGTTCTGGCGGTTGTCGTCTCGGTCGGCGGAGCGGTACAGAATGTACTTTTCGAAGTGGAACAGGAGTTGACCCAGGATCAGCTCAACCGATATTCGAACTATCTCAATGCCATGCTCGGAGATCTGACCCTGGCTGGTATCAAACGCAAGATTTTCCAGGAGATGGCCCAGGATAAGGAGGGTTACGACGAGCTCTTCGCCCAGGTCCTGGCTTTGAGCCAGAGTTTCTTCGCCCAGAACAATGATCTGCATGGCGATGTCATGCTCGACGGCAAGCTCAATCTGCTGGAGCATCCCGAGTTTGCCGACGTCGAGCGCATGAAGGCGATCTTCAAGGCTTTCGAAGAGAAGGGCAGTATTCTGAAAATCCTCGACCGGACCATGGAGGGAGATGCGCTGCGGGTGATCATCGGTTCCGAGAGCGAATGCGATGAAATGCGGCACTGCTCCCTGGTAACCGCGGCCTACGGGCGTGAAGGACGGATCCTGGGCCAGGTCGGGGTTATCGGGCCGACCCGGATGGATTATTCCCGGGTCATCCCCCTGGTCAACTATCTCGCTGACGTCATGAGTCAGCGGTTGCAGAACTGACAACCGATGGATGAAAAAGAAAGATGTAGATAATGGTGAGAATTCCTGTGCGGAGCCTTGAGCGGGACAGCGAGATGGATCCGCTTGAAAAATCAAAGGAGGCTGAAGAATTGGATCAGAACAGAGAAAAACCGGAAACCCTTGATTCAGCTGAAGAAAAGGAAGTCGAAAGCGGGAAAAAAGGCGACCAGGCTTCCGTTGAGGAAAAATATGAAGCCGGCAATGGAGATGCCGACGGTGTCGATGAGCCGGTGGAAGAGAGTGAGTTGGAGAAATTGAAGAAAGAATTGGAACAATTACAAAAAGATAAGCGGGAATTGCAGGAGCAGGTGCTCCGGGTGCGGGCCGAAGGTGAAAATTTTCGTAAAAGGCTGCAACGGGAAAAAGATGATTTTGTCCGTTTCGCCCGGGAAGGTTTCATCCGCGACCTTTTGCCGGTCAAGGATAATCTCGAGCGAGCCCTGGCCCATGCCGAGGAAGATCCGGCTTCGATTGTCGACGGGGTGAAGTTGACTCTGGAGCAGTTTACCTCGATTCTCAAAGGTATGGGTGTCGAGGAGATTGCCAGTCGAGGCAAGCCCTTCGACCCGGCCTGTCACGAAGCCATGGCTCAGGTCGAAAAAGATGATTGCGACCCCAATACCGTAGTCGACGAATTGCAGAAAGGTTATACCCTGCATGGTCGTCTGCTGCGTCCGGCGATGGTGACCGTGGCTAAAGCCCCGGCCGCAGAAAAATAACCGGCAAGGGTTGATTTCCCGGCAAACAATGCCTACATTCCGGGACAACGAACGGAAATCGAAATAAAATTCAGGTATGGAAAATACTTTACGATAATAAGGAGAGTGAATCATGGGAAAAATAATTGGAATTGATTTGGGCACGACCAACTCTTGTGTCAGTGTCATGGAAGGTGGCGAAACCAAGGTAATCGCCAATGCTGAAGGCGTACGTACGACCCCCTCGGTGGTGGCGATGACCGATTCCGGCGAGCGTCTCGTCGGTCAATTGGCCAAGCGTCAGGCGGTAACCAATCCGACCAATACCGTGTTTGCGGTGAAACGCCTGATCGGGCGTAAATATTCGGCCCCGGAAGTCCAGAAGATGAAGGAGAAGGTGCCTTACGAGATCATCGAGGCCAAGAATGGCGATGCCTGGGTCAAGATCAAGGGCAAAGAGTACAGCCCGGCCGAGATCTCGGCCATGATTTTGCAGAAGATGAAGCAGACGGCCGAAGATTATCTCGGTGAGCCGGTCACCGAAGCGGTTATCACGGTGCCGGCCTACTTCAACGACAGCCAGCGCCAGGCGACCAAGGATGCCGGTAAAATTGCCGGTTTCGAGGTCAAGCGGATCATCAATGAGCCGACCGCGGCGGCCCTGGCTTATGGTGCCGACAAGAAGAAAGAGGGCAAGGTCGCGGTCTTCGACCTGGGCGGCGGTACCTTCGATATCTCGATCCTCGAGCTCGGAGACGGGGTGTTCGAGGTCAAGGCGACCAACGGCGATACCTTTCTCGGCGGGGAAGATTTCGACGAGCGGGTGATCGACTATATCGCCGATGAGTTCCGCAAGTCCGACGGCATCGATCTGCGCAACGACAACATGGCCCTGCAGCGTCTCAAGGAGGCGGCGGAAAAGGCCAAGTGCGAGCTTTCGACCTCGATGGAGACCGATATCAATCTGCCGTTTATCACCGCGGATGCTTCCGGTCCCAAACATCTCAATGTCAAGCTCACCCGGGCCACCCTTGAGGGCCTGGTCGCCGATCTGGTCGAGCGGGTTGTCGAACCCTGCCGGACGGCGATGAAGGATGCCGGAGTGACGACCTCGGATATCAGCGAGGTTATCCTGGTCGGTGGTATGACCCGGATGCCGATGATCCAGGAGAAGGTCAAGGAGATCTTCGGTCAGGAGCCGAGCAAAGGCGTCAACCCCGATGAGGTGGTTTCGATTGGAGCCGCGATCCAGGGTGGAGTTCTCCAGGGTGATGTCAAAGACGTTCTTCTTCTCGATGTGACGCCGCTTTCGCTCGGGATCGAAACCATGGGTGGTGTCTGTACCAAGCTGATCGAAAAGAACACCACGATTCCGACCAAGAAGAGCCAGATTTTTACGACGGCGGCCGATAACCAGCCGGCGGTCAGCATCGTGGTTCTTCAGGGTGAGCGGGAGATGGCGGCCGATAACAAACGCCTGGCCCAGTTCGAGCTGGTGGGCATTCCGCCGGCGCCGCGCGGGGTCCCGCAGATCGAGGTGACCTTCGATATCGACGCCAACGGTATCGTCCATGTTTCGGCTAAGGACCTGGCTACCGGTAAGGAACAGTCGATCGAGATCAAAGCTTCCAGCGGTCTTTCCGAAGAAGAGATCGAGCAGATGATCAAGGATGCCGAAGCTCATGCCGAGGAGGACCGCCGCAAGCGTGAGCTGGTCGATGTTCGTAACCAGGCTGATGCCGCCCTCTACCAGACCGAGAAGAGTCTCAAGGAGATGGGCGACAAGGTTCCGGCCAGTGACCGCGCCAATATCGAGGCGGCCCTGAACCAGCTCAAATCGGTCAAGGATGGTGATGATATCGAAGCCATCAAGAAGGCTCTGGAAAACCTCCAGCAGGTTTCTCACAAACTGGCCGAGGCGATGTACGCCGAAAACCAGGCCGGTGCCCAGGCCGGGGCTGCCGGAGCGGCCCAGACCGACGGCGAAGCCGGGGGTGACGATGTCGTCGATGCTGATTTCGAAGAGGTCAAAGACGACAAGTGAGGTTTTAAGGGATAAGCATCCGGTCGATGCTTAAAGGTTGCCAGCTGCAGGCGGAAAGTTTAGGTCTCCGCCTGCAGCTGGTTTTTTACGTTTAGTCGCGGCAAAACCGGTAGGAGTGTATCAAGGTGGCGCAAAAGCGGGATTACTACGAGGTCTTGCAGATTCATCGCAATGCCTCTGAGGTCGAGATCAAAAAGGCCTATCGCAAACTGGCATTCAAATATCATCCGGACCAGAACTCCGATGATCCCCAGGCTGAGATCAAGTTCAAGGAGTTGACTGAAGCCTACAGTGTTCTTTCCGATAGCCAGAAGCGGGCGATCTATGACCAGTATGGTCATGATGGTCTCGAACAGCAGGGCGGCGCGGGATTCGATTTCAGTGGTTTCGGCGGTTTTGCCGATGTTTTCGGAGATCTTTTCGGCGAGGTTTTCGGGGCTTCAGCTTCCGGTCGGCGGCGTGCTTCCGGTCGGGCCGGAGAGAGCCTGCGTTACAATCTCGAGATTGAATTCGAGGAGGCGGTTTTCGGAACCCAGGCCAAGATCAAGGTGCCGCGCCAGAAAACCTGTGATCTCTGCGGTGGCAACGGTCTCGAGCCGGGCTCTCAGCCCGAGGTCTGTCCGACCTGCAAAGGGCATGGGCAGGTTCGTTATCAGCAAGGTTTTTTCAGTGTCAGCCAGACCTGTTCCACCTGTCGTGGCGAGGGCAAGGTTATCAAAAACCCCTGCCGCCAGTGTCAGGGTTCCGGACGGGTGCGGGAGGAGAAAAGCCTTTCCGTCAAGATCCCGGCCGGAGTCGAGACCGGGACCCGCCTGAAACTGGTGGGCGAGGGCGGTGCCGGTATCAATGGTGGACCTCCGGGCGATCTCTACGTGGTCATCGAGGTCAAGGAGCACCCCTATTTCCAGCGGCGGGGCGATGATATCCATTGCCAGCTGCCGATCACGTTTTCCCAGGCGGCCCTGGGGGCCGATCTCGAGGTCGAGACCCTGGAAGGGCGGGAAAAGATCACTGTCGCCGAAGGGACCCAGTCCGGTGAACTACTCTATCTGCGGGGCAAGGGGGTTCCTCATCTCAATGGTTACGGCCGCGGTGACCAGGTCGTGGAGCTGGTGGTTGTGACTCCGAAAAAACTTTCCGCCCGACAGCGGGAACTCTTCAAGGAGCTGGCCCGGGAGGAGGGCGACACCTCGACCCACGAGAGCAAAAGTCTCTTTTCCAAGGTCCGGGAGCTGCTTGAATGACCTGTATTCATGTGTACGGTTCTTCTCGCCTATCGTAGGGTTGCGGACTGGCCCTTGCTGGTGGCCAACAACCGCGACGAGTTCTATTCCCGGCGGGCTCTGCCGCCCCGGATCTATCGTTCATCGGCGGCCGGGGGGGTGCGGTACTGGTTGGCCAGCCGGGATCTTGCCGGCGGCGGCAGCTGGTGGGGCTGGAACGAGGCCGGGCTGACCGTCTGGTTGACCAATCGCTGGACCGCGACGGAAGATAGTTCTTCGGAATGCCGTTCCCGGGGACAGCTGGTTCTGGATCTGCTGCAGTCCTGCGATCCCGATGCCGCCCGGGCCCGGCTTCTGGAAACCTGTAGCCGGTACCGTTTCAATCCTTTCAACCTCCTGGTTGTTTCTTCGCAGAAGGCTTTTCAGGCCTCAAATTTCCCCGAGTTGCAATTGTGCTGGCTGGCGCCCGGGTTCCATTTCCTTGGCAACGGACTTCTGCAGGAGTGTCCCTCCCTGAAAGCCCGTAGCGCCCGACGGCTTTTCTCCGGGCTCGAGGCCGCTGGCATTCCCGCTGGTGACCCGGGCCGAAAGCTGGTTATTTCCTGTTTTCTCCGGGCTCTGGCCACGCCTCTGCCGCAGGATGCGATTCCTCCGCAGGGTTTCAATGTCCGTTTTCCCGATTACGGGACCTCGGCCTCTCTCTACCTGGCCGTACCCGATAACTCGTCTCGTCCGCCGGTTTTCAGCTATTGTGCCGGCAATCCTCTTTACAAACCCTATCGGGATTATGGCAAACTGCTCAATCTCTTCTGAATTTACTTGCTTTTTATCCCCGTCTTAACTTATAAAGCCCTTTTCGTTATCACCATTTTCATAGTTTTCCCGCTGGTCGGTATGATGTTTCTGTCGCCGGCCGGTTTATTTCGTTTACCGGGAAATCCCGGGCTGGTCAGAGGTTTTTTCGATGTTAAGAATGATGCGCAGAAATGCCAAGTCATGGGTGGTTAAATTTGTTTTTGCAGTGATCATCGTCGTCTTCTCTTTCTGGGGAGTCGGCAGTATGAAAGCTCGCAAGATGACGGTGGCGGCCACGGTCGATGGCAAGATTATCGAACGCCGTGAACTCGACAAGGCTTTTCGCAATTTATGGCAAAAGTATCAGCAGCAGTCCCGCGGCCGTTTCAACCCTACCGAGGCCCAAATCAAACAGATCAAACGGGAAGCCTTGGACAACCTGATCAACCGTCGGCTGCTGCTTGAGCAGGCCGCAGCTCTCGGTCTCGATGTGACCCGGGATGAACTGCAGCAGAAGATCGCCTCGCTGCCGGCTTTTCAGCGTGACGGTCGTTTCAGCCAGAGGCTTTATCAACAGGCCTTGAAGTATTATCGTGAGACTCCGGCCCAGTTTGAAGAGGGGCTGCGGAATGATCTGCTGATCAATAAACTGCGCCTGATTATCAGCGATGGCGCCAAAGCCCTGCCGGATGAGATCGAAATCCTGCTGCGTCAGCAGCGTGAGGAGATCGCGCTTGATATTCTGCGGATCGATCCTGAAAAATATCAGGCCCAGATGAAATTCGCAGAAGAGGATCTGAAGAAATATTTCAGTGCCAACCGGGAAAAGTTCCGGATTCCGGAACAGCGCAAAGCCGTGATTGTTGTGGTTGAAGCCAAAAGCCTGCTCGATGGTATCAAGATCGACAAGGAGCAGGTCGAACAGTATTACAAAGACAATCTGGATAAATACAAGGTTCCTGAACGGGTTAAAGCCAGCCATATCCTGATCAAGGTCGCTCCGGATGCGACTGCCGAAGAGGTGGAAAAAGCCAAGGCCAGGATCGCTGAGATTGAAAAAGAGATCCAGGCCGGCGGGGATTTCGCCGCCTTGGCCAAAAAATACTCTCAAGGGCCCTCCGGTCCCCAGGGTGGTAAGCTCGGATGGTTCGGTCGGGGCTCGATGGTCAAAGCTTTTGAAGAGGCTGCTTTCGCCCTGCAGGACGGTCAGGTCAGCAAACCGGTCCGGACCCAGTTCGGCTTTCATCTGATTAAAGTGGAAAAACACGAGGCCGCTCATACCAAGAAGCTGGCCGAGGTCGGGAAAGAGATCGAAAAGCAGTTGCGTCAGCAGCGGTTGCCGGAACTGTTGGAGAAAAAATTCGCCGAGATCAAAAAGGAGCTGGGTGATGTTCCCGTGGCCGAGTTCATCCGCAAAGCGGAACAGCATAAATGGCGGGTTGTCAGCAGCGATTATTTCAAGGAAAAGGATGGTCAGGTGCCGGGAATCGGCCGCGACCGGACCTTGGCGGCCAAAATCTTCAGTACCGAGCCGGGTAAAACCTCGGAGTTGATCAACCCCAGCCGCAACAGCTATTTCTTTATCGTCAGCGAAAAGAAGGAGAGCTATCTGCCTGAGCTCGATGAGGTCCGGGCCGAGGTGGAGAGAGCCTATCGCCTGGAGCTGGCCCGGAAGAAAGTGGAAAAGATCAGTGCCGAAGTCGCCGCAAAACTCAAAAAGGGGGAAAAGCTGGAGGCTGTGGCCAAGGAGTTGAAAATAGATCTGGTCGATACCGGTTACTTTACCCGGGGCCGGGGAGTCGTTCCCAAGTTGGGACCGGCTCCGAAATTGAGTCTCCAGTTCTTCGCCCTTAAGCCGGGCGAGGTCTCACCGGCGCTTAAGTACCGCGACAGTATGGTTTTCGCCCGACTGCGCGAACGACGCTTCGATCTCGGTGCGGAACGGGCCAAGCTCGAAAAAAGGTTGCAACAGCAGCTCCTGCAATATAAGCGCTCTCATTTGATGCGGGAGTTTGTCGGCGGGCTGCGTCGCGACGCTGAAATCAAGGTGATGGCCGGGGTCCTGGATTGAATTAGAAAAAAAGATTGACACCCACCAGCGGTCATGCTATCTAGGCCGTCCGAAACCGGTTATGTGGGGCTGTAGCTCAGCTGGGAGAGCGCTTGTCTGGCAGACAAGAGGTCGACGGTTCGATCCCGTTCAGCTCCACCAAACAACAAATAAAACAGGTGCCTGTTTACAGGCGCCTGTTTTTTATTGGGCCCCGGGGCTGTTTTTTCGGTGGCCGATGTATCGGGGAGCACTCACCTTTGCCGGGGATTTTTGTGGATCAGGGTGGTATTAAACGTTGTTTTGGCATGCTTAGTGCTAGGTTAGAAGTGAGGAAAGGCGAAACGGTACGGTTTTGTCATTGCGACATTGAAAAACCGGTAAAATTTGTAATCAAAGGAACATAATTGCAATCAGTGGGCTGCATCCCGGTTTTTTTTGTCTGCTGCAGTTCGGTCGAACCGGGGGTCGTGAAACCACACAGCGAAGCGGCGGGCTTACTGGAAGATGTTTTGAGATTTTTGCAAGGAGTGTAACGATGAAGATAATCAAAGAGCGGAAAAAAGGCGAAATCGGCAGTGTCGAAGTAGCTGAGCTGCTTGATACCAGCCCTGACAATGTCAACTACATGGCCCGCAAAGGTATTTTGCCGGGTTACAAAGAGAAGAAATTCTGGCGTTTCAATAAACGGGTGATCGTACGCTGGGTCAAAACCCATAAATTGCTGGAAGCCTAAATTGATGAAAAAGGTGAGGAATTTACCGGAGCGGTAAAAATTCCTCTCATTTCTGCTGCCTTAGCCCGGTTGTCATCGGTTGCGGCCGGCTCTTTTTCGTTTGCAATGCGAAGAGGGTCAGCCGTCCATGCAACTGGGTGTTTTTCTTTTCCAGTAAGATCGTTACCTCGATATCCTTTCTCCCTGCGGTCATTTCCAGTAGCCGCTCACGTCCCTTGTCCCGGTCGCTCAAAAGCACCAGCTCGCAATCATTGCGGATCAGCGTGTCGATTTTCAAATCTTTGATGTAGTAGATTGTGCAGAATTGCCACGGCAGGACCACTTCCGGTTTCTCAAGATAGGCGTAGAAGTGGGTGTGGAGGATTTTTTT
>JAADEO010000166.1 GCA_013153415.1 Deltaproteobacteria bacterium | reverse complement strand
CGCCTCCGCGACCGCCAAGAAAAAGAGGCCGCCGGCCAAGGCCGAAAAACAGCCCACGGCAAGCTCCACTACGAAAGCCAACAGCAAAAAGGCGCCCCAGAAAGCCGGCACCGCCACAAGCGCAACAGCCGCTAGCAAGAAAAAAAGCGGGACCGCCACAAGCGAAAAGTCTGCAACCCGGAAGAATTCCGCAAGCAGCAAACCCCCGGCCGTAACCACGGCCGCCAAAACCCCAGCGGCCCCGGCCAACGTCAAACCGGCAACCACCGCACCGCAACCGCAAACTGCGCTTCCTGTCGCCGACACTCCCGGCCGGGATCGAACTGCTGAAAAATAGATACAAAAAAACACACAACCGGCCGACGCTTAGAGACCGACCGGCGTTAAGAAAGCGAATACCAGCTGCCAGACGAAGCTGATATTCCGGCACAGGCAAGGAGGTCCGGATGCTGAAAATCAAAGATTCCGTCGCCGTAATCACCGGCGGCGGCAGTGGGATAGGCGCTGCCCTGGCCCGGGACTGGACCAGCCGCGGCGGCAAAGCAGTGCTTTTCGACCTTTCCGCCGAACAACTGGAGAGCACCAGGGCCGAAATCGAAGAGCTGGGCGGCGAAGTCGAAACCGTGGTCGGCAATGTCAGCAACGAAAATGATTGCGGCCGCCTGGCCGACATGGCGATTGAACGCTTCGGCCGCATCAACCTGGTCGCCCCTTTCGCAGGCATCACCCGGGACGGCTTCATGATCTCGGTCGACAAACAGACCGGCAAGGTCAAGAGCAAGATGAGCCTCGAACAGTTCCAGTCGGTCCTCGACGTCAACCTGACCGGGGTTTTCCTGACCGTACGCGAATGCCTGGAGAGAATGATCAACCACGACTGCAAAGGCCTGGTCTGCCTGGTCTCCTCGATCGGCTCGCTGGGCACCGCCGGCCAGATCAACTACTCCTCGTCGAAAGCGGCGATGTCGGTCATGCCCAAGGTCCTGACCGCGGCCTTTTTCCGTCAGGGACTGGCCGACCGTCTGCGTTGCGTCGCCATCGCTCCGGGCTATACCGGCACGGCGATGGTCAAAAGCATGGACGAGAGAATCATCGACAAGATTTTACAACAGGTACCGATCGGCCGGCTGATCGAACCCGAAGAGGTCACCAGCCTGGTCTGCGAACTGTTCCGTAACGAAGCCTGCGCCGGCGATGTCTACTTCATCCACGGCGGCTTGCGGCTGGGCTCCCGGGGATAGTTTCAGCCTGAAACGCACCACAGCAACCATCCGGACAGTTCCCGGACCGCGCAGCGGCCGAACCGCCCGTCCCAATATAATCTCAATCCAGGGAGGAGAGAATGGCCAATCAACAGATCTTCGAAATGACCCGCGCTTATTACAAAAACGCTCTCGACAACTTCGAACTCTATCAGGACAACAGCGAAAAAATGCTGGAAATATTCCTGAGCCAGTACGATGACCTCAACAGCGATTTCATGAAACAGTACCGGGAGTGGATGAACAACAGCCGCCAGGCTTTCCAGGACTACCGCAAGATGGTTCTAGACGGCCTCGACTACCTGGCCGCCACCATCAACAAGAAACAGGATTGAAAAGACCTCAAACCGGTTCTTTCAATCCCTGACAAACAAAATAAGGAGAGCGGGAAACTACCCGCTCTCCTTATTTTTTTCCGTTCCGGCAAAATCAAGCCGCCGGGCCACATAACCGCCCGGAGCCGGCTCGATCTCGGGATAGTCGCGACTGCCGCAACCCGGTGGCGCCACCACCCGGGAACCGGAGCGTTTAAGCAACCAGCGGCACCAGTGCTCCCACCAGCTGCCCGCCCGCTTATCGGCCGCCGCCCGCCAGGCTTCGGGCGTTCCCGCCGGCCGGCCGCTGCTGCAATAATAGAAGCTGTTTTCCTTGCCCGGCGGGTTGACGACCCCGGCCACATGGCCGCCCCGACCGAGAACGAATTCCCGGATTCCCGCCATCCGCAACGCCCCTTTGAAACAGACCTGCCAGTTCACCAGATGGTCATCGGTCGTGGCCAGGAAATAGGCCGGGGTCTTGAGCTCTTCGAGCCTGACCCTGGCTCCGCAAACCCTGACCGCACCTCCGACCAGGCGGTTCTCGAGATAGAGATCCCGCATCAGGAAACGATAAAACCGTAGCGGCAGATTGGCCGGGTCGCAGTTCCAGTAAAGAATGTCGAAAGGAGAGGGTTCCTGGCCTTTCAGGTAGTTGCTGACCACGTAGGACCAGATCAGGTCGTTGGCCCGAACCTGGGAAAAGGTATGATAGAGATCCTGGCCGGGAATAAAACCAGTGCTTTCCGCCGCCTTTTCCTGGCGGGCCAGAATCCGCCGGTCGACAAAGACCCCGATATCACCGGGATCGGAAAAATCGAGCAGCGTAGTCAGAAATGTGACAGAACTGACCCGGCGGACCCGGCGCCTGGCCTTGAGAACCGCCAGGGCACAGGCCAGCAGGGTGCCACCGACACAGTAGCCCAAAAGATTGACCGGCTGCCCGCCACTGACCGCCCGGGCGATCTCGACTCCCTCGAGGATGCCGTTTTCGACATAATCATCCCAGGCAAGTTCCCGGTGACGCTGGTCGGGATTGACCCAGGAAATCAGGAAAACCTGCAAGCCCCGCTCCAGGCAATAGGCCACGAACGAGTTATGAGCCTGGAGATCGAGAATGTAGAACTTGTTGATACAGGGCGGAACGATGAGCAGCGGCCGGGCCCGGATCTTTTCCGTTACCGGACGGTAATGGATCAGCTGCATCACCGGGTTTTCGTGGATCACGGCCCCGGCCGTCGCCGCCAGGTTGCCGCCCACGGAAAAAGCTTCCTCGTCGGTCTGGGTCAGGCGGCCGCGGCGCAGATCGGCGGCCAGGTTCTCCAGGCCCCGCATCAGGCTCCGGCCACCGGTCTCGAAAAAAAGCCGGACAGCCTCCGGATTGGTAAGAAAGAAATTGGTCGGGGCCAGGGCGTCGAGAAAGTAGTTGATGTAGAATTTGAGCCGTCTCCGGTCGCCGACTGTCAATTCCTGGCCCTCGGCCATGAGCCGGTAGGCCTGGCAGACCTTGAGATAGGTCTCCATCAACCCTTTGAGCAGGGGGTCGCTGTGCCACTGGGAATCGCGGAACCGGGGATCGGCACCGGGAGTAGCGAGATCGGCCGCGACCGGGAAAAAGCGCTCGATCGGCGCCAGCAGACCTCTCCAGAAATCGAGCTGGGCCTGCTGAAAGCTCGCACTCAACCGCTGCCAGTCGGCCTTGCCGTCGATCTCGGAACCGGCGGCAAGGGACTTTGCGAAAACAGCTTCGACCGGCTGGTCGCCGGCCAGAGATTCGAGAAACCGGCGATTGATTTCGACCACCCCGGCGAAAAGCTGGCCGAGATAGCCGTAAATCTCTCCGTGATTGCTACTTGATCTTGACATAGGAACCGGGAGCCGGCTCGAGAGCTTGCAGACCGCCCTCTCCGGGCACCCGGGCCGGCACCTTGCGCCCGGAACGCCGGAAGAGCCAGTTGTGCCAGTCGTTCCACCAGGAACCGGGCCGTTTGCGGGCCGTGGCCATCCAGGTTTCGAAGTCATCGGGTTCCTGGTCGTTGATCAGGTAGTAATATTTGCCGGCCGCCGGCGGATTGATGACCCCGGCGATATGGCCGGAACCGGCCACCACGAAACGCACCGGGCCGCCGTAGAGACGCTTGGCCTTGAAGACCGAGGGGCAGGGCGAGATGTGATCTTCGCGGGCCGACTGCAGATAGATCGGCACCTTGATTTTGCCGAGATCGATCGGCACCCCGTCGAAAACCAGAGCCCCGGGCTTGGCCAGGTTGTTGTGCAGATACATCTCACGCAGGTAGAAACTGTGCATGGCGTAGGGCATCCGGGTCGAATCCTGGTTCCAGTAGAGCAGGCTGAAAGGATAGGGATCGCGCCCCAAAAGGTAGTTGTTGACGACATAGGACCAGATCAGGTCATTGGCCCGGAGCAGGTTGAAGACACCCGCCATTTCACTGCCGTCGAGATAGCCCCGGGCGGCCATTTTCCGATCCAGCGCCTCGAGCTGCTGCTCGTCGATGAAAACCCCGAGGTCGCCGGGCTCGGAAAAATCGACCTGGGAGACCAGCATCGTCGCCGCCTTGATGCGATCGTCGTTACGGGCCGCCATGAAAGCCATGGTCGCGGCCAGCAGGGTACCGCCGATACAGTAACCGAGAGCGGTGACTTCGCGCTCCCCGATGGCCTTTTCTATCGCTTCGAGGGCCGCGAAAATGCCCTCGTACATGTAATCGATGAACCGGGTTTCCGCCATCTCGGCACCGGGGTTGACCCAGGAGACGACAAAGACCGTATACCCCCGGTCGACGGCCCAGGCGATAAAGGAGTTTTCCGGCTCGAGATCGAGAATGTAATATTTGTTGATCCAGGGCGGAATGATCAGCAGCGGCCGGCGAAAGACCCGGTCGGTGGTCGGCTGGTACTGAATGAGCTCGATCAGGCGGTTGCGAAAGATCACCTGGCCGGGAGTGGTGGCGACATTGACCCCGACCTCGAAGACCTCGGTGTCGGTCTGCCTGATATTGCCCCGGCAGAGATCCTCGAGAATATTCTTCAGGCCTCGAACCAGATTTTCGCCCCGGGTGGCGATGGTCTCCTCCAGAGCCTCGGGATTGGTCGCCAGAAAATTGCTGGGCGACATCGCGTCGATAAACTGACGGGTGAAAAAACGGAGCTTTTCGGCCTCCTTGGCGGAAAGCGAGGAGGAGTTCTCGATCACGCTTTTCTCCATATGCTCCGCCACCAGCAGATAGGCCCGGCGAAGATGGTCGAAAAGCGGGTTTTCGCTCCAGGCCTCATGCCGGAAACGCTTATCCCTCTTGCGGGCGGGACTTACCGGATCTGCCGCTCCGGTTTCGGAGACGGTCTCGCTTTTCTCCTCCCCGCCACTCCAGTCGGCCGCCATTTGGCTCCAGAGCCGGGCATAATCCTGCATCAGCTCGGCCTGGGTTTCGAGCAGGCGTCCGGGATCGGCCAGCATGGCGAGCCCCAGTTTCATCATGGCTTCAGTCAGATTGAAAGGGTCGGCCGGAGGCAGCTCGCTTTTCCCCTGGCCCATCTCCTCGAAAAGTTTGCAGCAGTGGCGGTTGATCTCCTCCATATTGGCCAAAAGATCTGCATAATCCGCAGTTCCACATCCGGCGGTATCATCTTTACTCATCGGCACCTCCATCGATGCTCTTTTCCCGGCCGACCTTTCGGGTTCCGTTCCCGCAACCCGAAAGGTATCCGGAAAGCTTCCATTCAGTTCATGTAAAGTCCGCCATTGATACCATACACCTGCCCGGTGATATAGGCCGACTCTTCGGCCGCCAGGAAAGCCACCAGCCGGGCGACCTCCTCGGGCTGGCCGAAACGCTTCATCGGGATGCTCTCTTCGATCTTCTGATAGATATGAGCGGGAATCTTCTTGGTCATCTCGGTTTCGATGAAACCCGGGGCTACGACATTGGCAGTCACCCCCTTGGTCGCGACTTCGAGGGCCAGCGACTTGGTGAAACCGATAACTCCAGCCTTGGAAGCGGCATAATTGGACTGGCCGACATTGCCGGTCAGTCCGATGATCGAACTGACGTTGATGATCCGGCCGTAACCCTGGGGCAGCATTGCTTGCAGGGCCTCCCGGCAACAATGATAGGTGCCGAAGAGGTTGATCTGGATAACCCTGAGCCAGGTTTCACGTTCCATTTTGACCAGGGTCTTGTCGGCGGTGATTCCGGCATTATTGACGAGAATGTCGAGAGTGCCGAAAATCTCCTTGACCTGATCGAAAACCCTTTTGACTTCGTAGAGGTTTTCGACACTGCCCTGCAAGGCGGCCGCCTCGACCCCCTTCGATCGCAATTCCTGAACCAGCTTTTCCGCAGTTTCCGTATCCCGGTTGTAGCCGATGGCGACATTGATTCCGTCGGCCGCCAGCTTTTCGCAAATCGCTTTACCGATCCCCCGGGAGCCCCCGGTCACCAGTGCTGTACGCCTTTTCCCGGACATAGCCACCTCCATCTATTCATCTGGTTATTTTGCGTATTTCATAATAGAGTCTAAAGAAATCATTGTCAAAGAAACTTTCCCGGCGCTGCTTGGCGCTGCGCCGGTCTGACAACGGGTAGCGCTTGCTACTTATCTCGCCACCCGTTCGATCCTGATGCCATGCTTTCTCATTTTGGCCCTCAAAGTCGAAGGGTGCAATCCTAAAAGCTGGGCCGCCCCGCCGCGTCCCTCGACCCGACCCCGGGAAAGTTTGAGCGCGGCCCGGATATGGGATGCGATGATCCGGTCCAGGGTCGGGAAACCTTCCCCCGGCTCCGACCCGACCACCGCCGGCGGCTCCTTTCCCCCACCAGCGACAGTGAGGGCGTCGAAGGTCAGGGGCGCCCCCTGACAGACGATCAGGGCCCGTTCGATCACATTCTTCAACTCCCGGATATTGCCCGGCCAGTCATAGGCCTGCAACTGATTCATCGCCTCCGGGGAGAAAGTCACGCTGTAAGGCAGGTTCATCTCGAGGGCCTGGCGACGGGCGAAATAGCGGGCCAGTTCCGGAATATCCTCTTTGCGTTCCCGCAGGGAGGGAATGTGGATGGGAAAGACGTTGAGCCGATACCAGAGATCGGCGCGAAATCGTCCCTGCTGGACCAGAACCTGGATATCGCGGTTGGTCGCGGCCACCACCCGGGCGTCGACCGAGATCGTCCGCCGGCCGCCGATCCGGCGCAACTCCATGGTCTGGAGGAAACGCAGCAGCGAAACCTGGGCGCTCAGAGAAAGTTCACCGATCTCGTCCATGAAAACGGTGCCCTCGTCGGCCTGCTCGAAATAGCCGTGATGCAGGCTGTGGGCACCGGTGAAAGCACCCTTCTCGTAACCGAAAAGCTCGCTCTCGACCAGGTTCTCGGGGATCGCCCCGCAATTGAAACTGACCAGCGGCCCATCGACCCGATTGGAAAAATTATGGATAGCATTGGCGATCACCTCCTTACCGACTCCGGTCTCGCCGGTCAGCAGTACCGGGATATCGAGAGCGGCGACCTTTTCGACCTGGCCCATCACCTCTTTAAGCCCCGATTCGGCCCCGATGATCCGGTAACCGAGCCGTTTCTTGAAGGCCTTGTTCTCGATCACCAGGCGTTCTTTCTGACTGGAAATCTCGAAATGGGCCAGGATCTGGCTGACGACCCCGGTCAGCGGCGTATAGAGTCGTTCCATGATCCGCAAATGCTGCTCATTGTAGCGACCTTCGCCCCAGGCGATCAGGCCGAGAACACCGAAACGTCTCTCTTCGAGCGGTGCGATGATGAACAAGGTCGAAGCCACCTCCCGGATTCCCAGGTGGTTGATGATGTCGATGGTCAACGGTTCCCGATGGGTATTGTTGATATAGATTATTTTTTCACCGACGTAGCGCCCGGCCTGTTCCCGGGCACTGCCGGAAAACCTCACCTTTTCGTCCGCCAGCATGATCCCGTCATCGGAGACGAAAGCCTTGTAATGCAGACTCCCGGAAACAGGATCGAAGATCGGCAGGTTGAGAAAGTCGACCGGCATGAACTTCCGACAAAAGCGATAGATCCGATTCAGAGTGGTTTTGGCATTCTGGCTGGTTACCACTTCCCGACTGAACTCCTCAGCCAGCCGGTCGATATTGACCTCGCGATTCATAGAGCACCTTCCTGTTATCTGCAATCACCTGCTATCAAATAAGACGGTTCGGTTATTTTTCAATTCATCACCTATCATATTTCACTGCTGGGAGCAAACCCGAACCCAACCTCCAGACCTTGCAATTTCTCCGCAAACCATATTCTCTCCCGACTGATACAACCGTTCCCGGACCAGGGGAAAGGGTCGGGATATTTTCCTGGACCTGGCATGAAAAGTGCGTGCCCCAATGGCCATCCTGGACTCTGAAAATTTCGCTGACAACCGCTTCAATCAATCCCGGACAACATATCATGATCGCCATCGGACTTGACATCGGCTCGACCACCACCAAGATCGCGGTGATGGAAGAGCGCAAACTGCTTTACACGGAAATCGTTCCCACCGGCTACAACGTGGAAAAAACCTGGAAAGAGCTTTTCGCCGCCACCCGGGAACGCCTCAATCTCGAGATGGAGATGATCGGCGGCATCGTCTCCACCGGCTACGGCCGCAACAGCGTCGATATCGCCACCCGCCGGGTGACCGAGATCATGTGCCATGCCGCCGGCATCAGGTACTCGCTGCCGGGCACCCGCTCGATCATCGATATCGGCGGCCAGGACAGCAAATTCATCCAGCTGGGCGAAACCGGCGAAGTCACCGATTTCAAAATGAACGACAAGTGCGCCGCCGGCACCGGGCGCTTTCTCGAGGTCATGGCCCGGGCCCTGGAATCGAACCTCGAGGATTTCGGCAAACTCTCACTGGTAGCCGAAAAGGCTGCCCGGATCAGCAGCATGTGCACGGTTTTCGCCGAATCGGAGGTCATCTCCCTGATCGCCAAGGGCGAGGCCCGGGAGAACATCATCGCCGGCATTCACGATTCGATCGCCAACCGCATGGTCTCGATGATGGGCCGTTCCGGGGTCGTCACCCCGGTGGCGATGACCGGCGGCGTCGCCCGCAATGAAGGCATCAGGAGCGCCCTCGAAAAGAAGCTGGGCATCAGTATCGAGGTTCCGGCTACGGCCCAGGTCAACGGGGCGGTCGGAGCCGCCAGCCTAGCCTCCTGAAACAGATACAGATACGACCGCCCCGAACCGACCACAATCCCGGGTCGAACGGATAATCCCCGCTAATTCCAAACAGAGGTGATCCCACCCCATGAAAACCTTCGCCTACTTCGACTCCGGCCATGAATTCCCCGAAGAGATCGTCATGGCCGCAGGCTTCGACCCCTGCAAGATTCTCGGCGATGTCGAGATCGGTACCGGCCCGGCCGACGAGTACCTTCACAACTACTTCTGCCCCTTCGCCCGGGCCTGCTTCACCGAAGCCCTGAGCCGGGCCGGAGAGTGGGCCGGCATCGGTTTCGCCCACGGCTGCGACGCCACCAACCGCCATTACGACGTCTGGCGCGCCCACATCGACAAGCCCTTCTTCTGGGTCAACACGCCGATGAAGATCGATGCCACGGCCCGGAAGTTCCACCTCCGCGAACTGGAAAACTTCCGGGCGGGCCTGGAACGGGAGTACGGCATCGAAATCAGCGATGAAAAGCTGGCCGAAGCGATCCGCCTCAGCAACCGCATCAAGAATGGGCTCAAACGCCTGGCCGCCCTCCGGGCCGAACACGACATCAACAATCTTGAATACCTCGAGCTCATGAACCGGGCACTCACCGGCCCGCGCCAGGAACTGCCGGAGGAACTGGAGCGGAAACTCGACGAATGGCAACAGCGGCCCCCTTTCCCACGGGCCCTGGAAGCGGTGCTTCTGACCGGATCCGATGTCACTTCGCCGGAGTGGATGGAAGCTCTCGAGGAGGCCGGCCTGCGGGTCGTCCGCGACGATCTGAGCCTCGGCGAGCGCTACTTCCGGGCCGCGATCCCGGAAGACATCCCCCCGCTCAAGGCTTTGGTCGAATATTACGGCGCCTATCCCCAACCGGCCACCCGGGTGCCTTCCGACCGCCGCCTGCAGTACCTGGAGACTGCGGCCTGGGAAAATGATATCCGCCTGGTCATCTCCCAGAATCTTAAATTCTGCGAACCCTACGCTATCGACGCGGTCTGGACTACCGGAGTCCTGAAAAACAAAGGCCTGAAAATCATCCACCTGGAGCGGGAATACACCCCGACCCTGGACCAGCAGGTGATCACCCGGCTCGAGACCTTCAAGGAAATGGCTTTACAGTAGGTTTAGTTTACAAACAGAGGACATTACCCATGCTGCAGTTTCTTCTTCGCGAGCGCAAAACCGCGATCGACGGGCTCAAAGGTTTCAAAAAACAGCCCCTGACCCCGAAGCTTTTCGGTGTCATGGCCGAGTACACCACCAAGTCGAAACTCGCCCACCTCAATCCCTGGCGCAAGACCGGCTCCCCGACCGCCGGCTTTCCGATCGAGTTTCTGCTCGCTTTCGACATTTTCCCCATCCACCCCGAGGCCTATGCCTGCTATGCCGGTTCGGCCGGGGTCACCCGGAGACCGATCGAGGAGGCCGAAAGCCAGGGCTATTCCCGCGATCTCTGCAGCTACATGAAAACCAGCATCGGGGCGACCGATATGGGCTGGCCCTGCGATTTCGGCGGCGTCCCGCAACCCGATTTCTACGTCTCCGCCAACGCCGTCTGCGACACCCACATCAAATGGTTCGAGAACGAGGCCCGGCGCCATGGGGTGCCCTATTTCGGCCTCGACATTCCCAGCCACGTCGCCGGTCGCGGCGACGATCAGGATCTCGAACGGGAGATCGACTATGTCGTCGCCCAGTTTTTCGATCTTATCGCTTTCCTGGAAAAGCAGAGCGGCAAAAAGTTCAGTGAAGAGAAATTCATGCGGGTGATCGGCAAATCGCAGGAAGCCTGCGCCCTCTACCACGAGATCCTGGCCTACCGCCGCTGCCTGCCGGCGGGCCAGTACTTCGAATTCCAGCGCCTCTTCATGCTTCCGGTAGCGGTGATGTGGAACCTCGACGGCTGCATCGCCTACTACCGCCGCGTCCTCGCCGAACTGCGCCGACGTTACGGCGACACCCCTCCGACCGATCTCGGCAGCCGCGAAAAATACCGCCTGATGTGGGAGGGCATCACCATCTGGTACAAGGTCGACCTCTACTACTGGCTGGCTGAAAAAGGGGCCCGTTTCGTCTACGAGCAGTATACCGATTCTTTCGGCATCCGACGGCGCAGAACCACCACCTTCCCGGAGACCCTGCGCCAGATCGCCAGCGAGATCATCACCCTGCCCTACACCCTCAATCTCGAAAAACGGATCGCCTGGATGGAGCAAAAAATCGACGAGTACGATATCGACGGCGTCGTTCTCCACGCCAATCTGAGCTGCCGGCCGGCCGCCGCCGCCCAGCAGGACGTCAAGAACGCCATCCAGAAAAGCAAGGGAATCCCGGTTCTCATCTTAAGCGCCGACATGGACGACCCCCGCTCCTACTCCGATGAACAGGTCCGCACCCGTTGCGAAAGCTTCATCGAGATGATGGAGGCCCGGAAAGGCTGAAGGATCACCAAACAATTCACCCGGGACGTCACTCACCCCAACAACCCGGCCGGAAACACCGGTTTTTCTGTCAGCCGTGAAACGGACGGGTTGAAAGGCAAGAGATCAGTATGCCGCCAGCATCCGCCAGAAATCCTTTCCCAGGACAAAAGCCCCCGGTTGACTTCATAGCAACCTTTCCCTGTCTGAATACAAACAATCGTGGCAGACCATTGCCAATCCACCTGACATTTAATTAACGATTCCAATCAGATACCCGCATCCAGTAAATTGGCACGGCTTTTGCCGCTCTCTAAGATTCATCCGGAAAACCAATCCCGAAAACAATGATCACCAGCCTGAGCCACGGATGAATCACCCGCCCCCCCAACCACGTGTGCCCGCGGCGAAGCGGCCTTCACCACTCTGGTGGGCGACGGTTTCGTCTGGATGCGCCAGAGCATGGGCGACATCCACCAGGTCTTCACCGGACCCTGCCCCTGCGGCCGGACCGGTTTCCGCTACAAGGTCGTGGGCCGGGCCGACGACATGCTCAAAGTCAAGGGCGTGATGGCCTACCCCAGCCACATCAAGGGCGTGATCAACGAATTCGTCCCCCGGGTGACCGGCGGGCTGCGCATCATCCTCGATGAGAAACCACCCCGGGTGGTGCCGCCGCTGAAACCTGAAAACTCCACACGTTTATCAAAGGAGACTTAAG